>QHYJ01000147.1:1193-7354 GCA_003223255.1 Acidobacteriota bacterium
TGATTGATATTCCGTTCTTCATTGCCGGGACCCTCAAAATAGGTTATGACCTTTTGCTGTACCGAGAGTTCGCGGCGGTCCGTCCACCGGAAGAGACCAATTAATGGCACTTTTATCTTCATCAGCAAAGAATTGCCCGGTTGCTTTCTCACTGTGGGGAGAAACATGAAGAAGGCTTTTGTTATTTGTCTGATGTTGGTGCCGGTCCTTATCTACCCGACTAAGCTAGCAGCTCAAAAGGACGATGGTGCTCCCAAGAAGGTGACAACTCACGTACAAGAAACCCATCCACCCTTGCGCGACATGCCGCTCGTTCTGACTGAGGCTATTCCTTTGGAAAAGGTAGGCAAGGTCTATGTCTTCGATGGAAACACCTACAACCTCATCGCAACGGTCGATTTTGAGGGTGGCGCCGACAATCTGCCGTATGACGCGGCCGCTAAGCGCGTGTACGTCGCCTGTGGCGATGGCGAGAAAAACCGAGCGATAGCCACAATCGATGCAGTCACCAATCAGCGTCTGGACACGAAGAATATAAGTTGGGCGGTGAGCCAGAATCCTTCCAGCTGGAGAAACCGGGACCCAATATTTACGTCAACGTGCCACCGTTGAAGCAGATTGTCGTCATCAATCGCGTTACCAAGGAGGTCAAACGCTGGCCGCTCACGGGGGTGGAAGAGAACTTTCCTATGGCCCTAGATGAAGCCGATCACCGCTTGTTCGTTGGAACGCATGCCCCCGCGCATGGTTGTGTTGGACACAATCTCTGGCCGTGTGGTCGCCGCGCTCAAGAGCGTCCAAGACACGGACAACCTCTATTTCGATGCCGACCGCAAACGCGTCTACATGCCAGGAGGAGAGGGATTCATTGACGCCTTTCAAATGACCGATCCAGACCACTACCGCTTGCTCGCGAAGATTCCTACGGCGCTCGGCGCGCGGACTGCGGGCTATTTTGGAAAGAACAAGAAGGGTTTCGATCGTTTCCTCTTCGCAGTTCCCGCCAGAGGCGGGCAGAGCGCCGAACTCAGGATTTATACTGTGCAACACTAAATGGATAAGCCTACGAGCCGGAACCAGCCCAGACTCCGTTGGCGCATTGTGGCGATGTTGTCTCTTCTTTGTTGGCCGCTCACTTGTGGAGCTGAGGCCGCCGCCGCTCCTAGCCCTCCTGGTCAAGTTCAGCCGAATGATGCGGAGGCGATACGTGTTGACCATCCTCCGAAGCTCGACGGGACAATGGATGACCCACTTTGGCAAACGGCCAAACCGATTACAGACTTTCATCAGCGGGAGCCTTACGAAGGCCAACCACCAACCGAGAGAACCGAAGTCCGCATTCTTTACACGCGCCACGCTGTCTATTTCGGAATTCATTGCTTCGATTCTGAGCCGACTCGGATCGTTGCGACGGAATTGCGGCGCGACGTCAGTCAGGATCTGGATGACCACTTCGAGGTTCTTGTCGATTCCAACCACGATCGTCGTGGAGCTTACGTATTTCAGGTGAATCCGCTTGGCACGCAGATTGACGGGCTGATTGTTGAAGAGCAAGGAAGCGGCTCAAGCACAGATTTCGATCCCGGTTGGGATGGCGTCTGGATGTCAGAGGCGCGCATTGCCTCGGACGGCTGGTCCGCGACCATCGAAATCCCTTTCACCACGCTCAACTTCACGCGATCAACGGATGTTCTCTGGGGCTTGAACTTCAAACGGTTCATCCGCAGGAAGAACGAGGAAGACCTTTGGAGAGCGTACCGTCGAACCTTTGGCATTACCAAAGTATCCGAGGCTGGAGACCTGCGAGGCATCACGGACATCGGAAGCGGAAGACTTTTTATCGTCAAGCCATATGCTCTCGCGAGATACGACAAACAGACAGGGCAGGACCCGAAGTTCCCGCTAACGGGCGGAATCGATATGAAGTACGGCATCACGTCGAATCTTGTCCTGAACCTGACTGGGAATACCGATTTTGCCGACACGGAAGTTGACCTTGAGCCGTTCAACCTGACGCCGTTCAAAGTCTTTATCCCGGAGAAGCGCCAGTTCTTCCTGGAAAACACAGGCGTCTTTAGTTTCGATATCGGCGAGCAGGATCAATTGTTCTTTAGCCGTCAGATTGGAATTGATCCCATAACCGGGCACCAGGTGCCCATCAACGGCGGTGCCAGGTTAACAGGAACAATTGGCCGCACGGAGTTGGGCATCATGGATGTAGATACGCGCTCAAGTGGTCCCAATCCATATTCAAATTTCGCGGTTATTCGCGTTAAAGAGTCACTCTGGCCTGGCTCCTATGTTGGAGTGATGGGCATCGACAAGCGATCCGGCAACGTGCTCGATAGCTACAATCAGACGGGCGGTGTGGATACGCGCCTCGTGTTCTTCAAGGACTGGTTTGTGGATGCCCACATGGCGGGAACGCAGTCCCCCATAAACATAAGCGGAGCTAGCGGCGGAGCCAGCGACGTAGGTGCGTCCTTGTCTTACCGGTCGAACTGGCTTGACGGACAAGTCGAGCGGAGAAAAATTGGGCCAAACTTTAACCCGGAAGTCGGCTTTATCGAGAGAACAGATTCCGATGAAACTTACGGAGACATGACTTTCAAATTTAGGCCCAGGATCGAGGGCGTGCGCGAGCTGCAATTCGAGGGATTTATACTCCATGCGCCCGATACGCGGGGCCAAGTCTCTACTCAGGAATGGCAGGGAACCTTCCGGGCCGACTTCAACAATGGCGCGTACACCGACGATGACATTGCCGACGTCTTTACGCAGGCCATTGCGACACCGCTCCACATCTACAAAAGCGTGTTCATCCCTAATGGCTTATACCATTTCACCCGCCACCAACTAACGTATGGCTCAGGGCAAGATCAGCGATTCACTTACAACTTCTTTGAACGCTTCGGCAGCTACTATGGAGGAACTCTTAACGAATTTCGCGTTCGAGCCAACTATCGTCCGACCGCAAAGTTCTCAATTTCTGCGACTGAGACCTGGGACCGATTTCGATTGCCGCTGCCCAACGGTAATTTCTCGGTTGTGTTGGCGAGCCTCCAGGGCAACTACTCCTTCAACCGCTTCCTGACCTTCACGAGTCTCATTCAGATGGACACCTCGAACACTCAGGCAGTCAGCGCCAATCTCCGCGTGCGCTATAACTATCGTCCCGACAGCGACCTCTACGTCATCTACAACGTCGGAACGCAGTTTGCCAGCATCGCCCCAGCAAATCCGCCGCAAGTCCGCGAAACTCGCTTCGCCGTGAAATGGACCTACTCATTCGCTCCATGAAGAGATGATTTTGCTGGTTACTGGTCCAAACAATCCGCGGTGTGTCCGGTTGACGGCTGAGCAGACGGCCCACGTCACCGTGTCAGTCACCTTTGCTGTCACCCAGTTGTGCCTACCGAAAATGTTATCCGGTGCGAATGCCTTTGAAATCGGCGACCTACAAGAAGAGGAAAATGGAAGCATCGGCTAGTGCTAGTCAGGCGATTAGAGAACAATGATACATTGCGTTGAAAACCGCTGGACGGAATTTCTGCGCACCACACCCCACAGCGTGGTTGCGCCAGAACTTCAGTCCGACGACAAACCGGCATCGGCCAATTTCTGGCAAAAGATGACCTCACCCCGCAGTGGACCCTCTCCCGATCCTGGGGCATCTCGTTTCACATGAAATCGGTTAGCGGCCTTGGATCGGAATCCGGGATTGCCAAGTGTGAAAATAGATGGGAAGTCAGACGGTCTGTTTCGCGCTCTTGCCCGCTGCATCTAGCCAACGCCGGAGCACAGCTCGCGATTTGGGTTCAATAGCGAGGAAAGACACTCCGGCGCCGATGCCCGGTTGCAGATAGATAATTTTTGCCTTGGATTCGAAGAGTTCGCCGGCGGCGGAAATTTTGACTGTCATAGGCACGTTTAGAGGAAACGGATTCTTGATGTCCAGACGGCATCCCCGCAGACTCAATTCGCTGACGTTGGCTGCAGCAAATGCGCCGGGGTTATCTGCGGTGATTTCAGCTTTAGCGGCGAACGGATACCTGGGCGAGCGGCGTCGTTCGTTTTCCACGATGTGTCCTCCGGTCGTCGATCACTGCCAATAGTATGATGAATTCAGGGAATGTCGCTACATGAACGATGATTTGGAATGGTTGTTTGTGGCTAAAGCGAAAACGCTGAATTGATCGGGCACTTATTCGTCTTCTGGCCAAGGCACGGCGGGAATTCCGCGAGATTCACGAAGATCATAGAGCCAGCGCAAAAATGTCCCAATGGAGCTCGAATCAAGTTCTAGAGCCTGAAGACCCATTCCTATTCTTGGCTTCAACACACGAACTGCGGCGAGCATTATTGCGCTGTGGTTCTTGTACTTCAGTATGAGGTGGACGCGCGTTCCAACCTCCAGCGGCCGGCGCGTACAGACAAAGCATCCCCCTAGTGAAAGATCAGAAGTCATGCCGGACAGGCGCGTGCCAGATTTGAGATCCAGAATCTCGGCCTCGGCAGCAAAAGGATACCGGAAGGCAAACGGCCGCTCGCGCGGGATTGACTTGTGGAGACGCTTGGCGCTGTCCGTTTCCATCGGACTTTCCACACACGCTAAACTTTGGCTAGCACTTACACAAAAAGGGGCCAATGGAGCAGCTTTGGTAGGCCATTAGGAAGACTTGGTGTTTAGCATTTGGGCACTCCAAAAGTACTACGCATTTAGGACAATGGTTTTGGTCAGACCGAATCACTCAATTGAGTACAAACTGGCTGTGCCATGAATAAGCGCTTACGCATCTTCTACTTACATGGAGAGCCAGAATATTCGCCTCCTCAAGTCTTCTCTCTCCGACCTCTACTTACTGGTACATTCCAAAATGCGTTATTACGCCGAGAGCGGCACCTGTTCCGAAACAGTACGCGTGCCCCATTTTTGCCCACGGACTGTTCCCTTATAAACAAAAGTGATCTCGCACTAAGAATTTCGCTGAGGGGCGCGGATGGAAGTGGTGTGACTTTCAAGGAGGCTCAATGCCTTTAGATGCGCTCGATCAAAAAACGCTGAAGAGTTTGCCTCGACTATCTGACGTTCATGCCTCATACGGCGTCGAGGTGAATGCCCTTTCGATCAATCAGCTGTTTGCTTTGTACGAGCGGACCGGCTTTCTTTACCCAGGCAAGGCGGCCCGGCTGACGCCGCATCTCGGGCAAGTTAGAGAGAACTGGCGGCGGATGCTGCGGGGCGGGGAATCCCTACTCTACGTTATCAGTGCCGGCAATGACAAAAGTGGACGCGCTTCTATCGCAGTATGGCGGACGACACATCACGGCTGGATGTCGCAACATTTGGTTTCGGAGAACAATCCACTCGGCTCTCGTGCGGTAATGCTGGCAGGAACGGCTGCGAGCATTCTGAGAGGGGTGGACGAGTCTTATCAGAACTGGTTTCGACCGGAGAATCGGTTTCCTTCGCGAGTCTTCGGCTCGATGGTCCGAACCATTGGCACATCGCTCTCTTCGGTTCAGCAACACATGTATTTCGCGCTCTCTCGCAAGTTACCGCTGCCTTCGGCGGGCGGAATTCGAGTTGTACTCTACGATCCTTCGCACAAGGAAGCTCTTTGCGAGTTCGCTCATGCGAGCCGGGGACAAATCTACGCTACGGCAGAAGAACTCGCTCACGATGTGGAACTGAAAGCGGTCGATGAACTTTATCGAAACGTGGGCCTACGGCGGACGCGGCAAGTATGGCTAGCGTACCCCCAAGGCAAGAACGAACCCATCGGCGCGGCAATTGCGTATCGCGGCCCATTAGGAGCGAATTTCAGCTATCTGGAAAATCGCTGCGATTTGCTGCTTCACCCCAAGCTTGCTGATTCGGATGTGTCAGAAGTTGTAGTTGGCTTGCTCGGCGCGGCGTCCACTGCATATCAAGACTTTGAGCTTGGCGCAATTCCAGTGATTGCCGACGCATTGGCTTCGGTGGTCCTCATTCAGCTTGGGGCTGAGTACCTGCGCGACTATTGCCAAGGCATCTGGCTGAAGGATGGAAATCTTCGCTTCTATCGTCACATTGATGGTTTCTATTCCAGGCTCGTGGTGCGGTCAGAGAAACACGTCATGGAGCCGTCGCTCGCTTATTAGGGAAGCTAATGAACAAA
>QHYJ01000148.1 GCA_003223255.1 Acidobacteriota bacterium
GATCCGACGCTAGAAGGATCGGCAGGTGTGCGCGGCGGTGAAAGCTGACCTCTACTTCTTTTTCGCTGACGGTAACATCTGCAGGCATATCGATGAGGTCGCGGAAAATTTGGCGCGCTTGCGCGTCGGCGTAGCCGTGCATGCGTTGAGCGATCAGGCGATAAAGACCGCTGGCCAGCACCAGCAAAGCCATGTCGAAATCCACCTTCATCCCCACCGCTGAGGAGAGCGCATCAATATGGAAGAAACGCACCGCGTCGGAGAGCGCATTTTCGATCAACATTTGAGCGTAACGGGTCATCAGCGCCTTGGTGGTAGTGTGCCGTTGATTGGTGAGCAGGATGGTCGGTTCCTCGTGGCCGAGGTCTAGAACAAATAGCTGCCGCAGTGACCGCCCGACCAAGGAGATGGTCTGTTCAAAGACTCGCGGAGTTCGAAACTTGCGAGTGGGAACCTCCAACTCAACGGTCCGCCAGGCCGAACGAGGCAGAAGAACGATTTCCCTCAGAAGTTTGGGGGAACGGCGGCGCAGGGTGATAAAAGGGATGTTCATCTCATCCAACTGTGCCAGCCCCGCGTGGGTCGTCAGTTTGGAATCGAAAACCAGATGGCTCTTCAAAATCCGGAGATTCCGAGGTGCAGACGCATTTTCTCCGCGAAGCTCGAAAAATTTCGCATTTAGAAAGCCGTGGTTGCACTTTTCCGAGGTTCCCCATAGTTCAGGTCGTGGCTTTCCAGTCACCATTTTCTAGCCGCAGGGTTCTTGATCCCGTGTCTGTTGCTTCTAGTGATCTCCGTGGGAGACGTGAAAGTTGAAGGAATCTGGAAGTGGGTGCTGCTGATACCCTGGCCTACTTTTCTGTTTATGATATCAGCGGAAGCGGGCGGCCCGACATTTGGATTCTAGCTTTCCTAATTTCCGCGACGGCCAATACCCTCGTTTATGGCGTAGTCGGGAGCGTGGTCTCATTCTGTTATCGCCGATTCTTCTTCCGGCCAGCCTGATCTCCGGTTCACTAGAGGTAAGTCGGTCTGAGAAAAAGGCAGATCATCACATGCGGGAAGGAGAAAAGAAAATCTAATGAACAAATTTTGCAAGCTCTCTGTTTCATTGCTTGTGGCTGGTTCTTTCTTGATCTCTCTCGCTCAGTCTCAGGAAGCTCCTAGAACCATGACGAAGGTCACGACAAAGATCGTCGAACCTAAGCCCGAACCGGGTTCGTTCTCGGCTCAAGCTAAGACCGTATGGCGGGCCGGAAAAAAGTATGCGCGCACCGCCGAAGCTCCCGATTCACAAAACCACATCCACGGCCTGGCCATCATCAACGAGCCCGACGCCTGGATGATAAATCTCTTCGACAAATCAGCAAGGCACTTGGTCGACCCTGGTCCGTCCTTCAATGTGCATCTTCCCGTTTTCGAGACGCAGACAGGAATCAAAACGAAGTTGGTCGCGTTGGAATTCGGCGAAGAAGTAGAATTTTTTGCTAAGAACGACGCAAGGGAATCAGCCGGTGAGATGGCCGATGGCAAGCCCACCGTCCGCCATGAGGTGAACTTTAGCGGCGGTAGCGTAGTTCTTTGGACCGATGCCAAATCCAAGAAGCCGGTGCGTATAAGCCTAATCCAGGGCGTGCCAGAGACAAACCATCGCATACGTTGCTTACGACGATGACTTAGCATTCGATCCCACGCTATTTCATCCTCCGACCGAAATCGCAGTTGTAGACTCTAAGTAATCGCGCAAAAGTCAGTGACGAAGAATACGCGTGGCTGGAAGCGCTGGCCGGAGGCCGGCCGATGAGCGAGTGGAGCCGTCGAGTACTCTTGGGCGCTGCAAACATTGGCCAGGGCTCTGCAGGAGAACAATTGAAGATGACTCGGCGCACAGAACAGTGTCTGTGAAATTACTAAGCCTGAATACCGTCGAGCGGACTGGCAAACGCGACGGGAAAGGTGCAGGCGTGATGCGCTTGACCGTTGGTCCTTCCGGGTATTCGCACCCTTGCGCAAGAACTGGTGGTCAGCCCGAACACCATTGCTCAGGCTTATTCGGAGCTTGAACGCGCGGGCCTCCTCGACCTTCGCCAGCCGATCAAACCGACGACGGTGGCCAGTGTCGGCGCCTCAGTATGCGGATTCCGTGCGCCTGCCCTCAGGCGATGGCCTTCTTCACAACGAAGCCGTCCACATCCGTCAGCCGAAAATATCTTCCCTGGAACTTATAAGTCAGCTTCGTATGGTCGATTCCGAGGCAATGCAGGATGGTGGCCTGCAAGTCGTGGATGTGGACGGGATCTTCGAGGATGTTGTAGCAATAATCGTCGGTCTTGCCGATGGTGAGGCCGCGCTGGATTCCGCCGCCGGCCATCCAAATCGAAAAACAGCGAGGATGATGGTCGCGTCCGTAGTTGGTCGCGGTAAGTTTTCCCTGGCAGTACACGGTTCGGCCGAATTCGCCGGCCCAGACGACCAGCGTGTCGTCCAACATGCCGCGCTGCTTGAGATCGAGGACCAGAGCGGCCGAAGGCTGGTCGACGCCTTTGCACTGCAACGCAATATCACGCGGCAGGTCGTTGTGTTGATCCCAGCCGCGATGATAGAGCTGAATGAAGCGCACGCCGCGCTCGGCAAGCCTCCGCGCGAGGAGGCAATTGGCCGCGTACGTTCCCGGCTTACGCGAATCGGGCCCGTACAGTTCAAACGTAGACTCGGGTTCCTTGGAAAGGTCCACCAGGTCGGGCACCGAGGTTTGCATCCGATACGCCATTTCGTATTGCGCCACGCGCGTGTCAATCTCCGGATCGGCGTATTTCTCCGACAACAGGCGATTGAGTTTTGCAATGCCGTCCAACATGCGGCGCCGGATTGTGGAGGACACGCCCGGCGGATTCGACAAATACAACACCGGATCGCCGCTCGCGCGAAACTTCACGCCCTGGTACCGCGATGGCAGGAAGCCGCTCCCCCACAAGCGCGAAAAGAGCGGCTGGTCCGGATTCAAGGCATTGGCCTGCGAAAGCATGACCACGAACGCGGGCAGATTCTGATTCTCGCTGCCCAGCCCGTAGCTGACCCATGCGCCCATGCTCGGGCGCCCCGGTTGCTGGAACCCTGTCTGCAGGAAGGTGATGGCCGGATCATGATTGATGGCCTGGGAATACACCGTTTTAATGATGGTGATGTCGTCCACAATCTTGGTGTGATAGGGAAGCAGCTCGCTGATCCATGTTCCCGACTTTCCGTATTGGCTGAACTTGAAGAGGGAGGGTGCCACCGGGAACGACGACTGGCCGGAGGTCATGCCCGTAATGCGCTGGCCCTGCCGCACGGAATCGGGCAACTCCGTTCCCTGCAATTTCTCCAGGTTCGGCTTGTAGTCGAACAACTCCATTTGCGAAGGCGCGCCGGATTGGTGCAGAAAGATGACGCGTTTTGCCTTGGGGGGAAAATGCGGCAGCCCTGCGAGTCCGCCAGTCTTGGGATCAGTTGCCGTATCGGCGGCAAAGCCGTCGGCGGTGAGCAGCGTGGCCAATGCGGGAATGCCGATGGCAATTCCGGCTGTGCTACGCCGGAAAAATTGCCGGCGTGTCATCGCCGCGCGAATTTGCGGAGTCAGTGTGTTGCCCATACTCTGCCTCGCTCCTGCTATTGCTTCGTAATCGTTTCATCGAGATTGAGAATCATGCTTGAGATCGTCGTCCACGCCGCAAGTTCTCGCGGGTCGAGTTTCGCATCCGCTTTCGCTTCGCCAACCAATAGCAGGTTGTCGGCGTCCTCCCGGTCCTGGCGGTATGTAGAACGAAATTCCTTGAGCGAGGTGAGAAGGATCGCGCGTTCTCGCGTGTCCGGCGTTCGCGCCGTCGCGAGCTTGAAAGCAAAATCAACACGCGCCCTATCAGACTTGCCGCCGTTGCGCAACACGCGCTGAGCCAGCGCGCGCGAAGCTTCGACGTACACCGGATCGTTCAAAAGCACCAGCGCCTGCAGCGGCGTATTGGTCACGGCTCGCCGGCCCGTGCATTTTTCGCGGTCGGGCGCGTCGAAGAGATTCAGCGAGGGCGGCGGCACGGTGCGCTTCCACACAGTATACATGCCGCGTCGATAAAGATCGGGACCCGAGGACGGCGTATAACGCTGGCCGGAATAGCCTTCGCCGAAAGCCATCTCTTCCCACAGACCTTTGGGCTGGTACGGATAGACGCTGGGCCCGCCAATCTTGTCGTTCAGCAATCCGCTGATGGCGAGGGTATTGTCGCGAATCAACTCGGCGGGGAGGCGGAAGCGCGGCCCGCGAGCGAAAAGGCGGTTTTCGGGATCGCGCTCGATGAGCTCGCGCGACGTCTGCGAAGATTGGCGGTAGGTCGCTGAAGTGACAATCAGCCGCTGCATCGCCTTGATGTCCCAACCCCTGCGGACAAACTCGGTGGCCAGCCAATCGAGCAGTTGCGGATGGCTTGGCGGCTCGCCTTGCGAGCCAAAATCTTCGGCGGTCTTGACGATGCCGATGCCAAAGTACTGTTGCCAGTACTGATTCACCGCAACGCGCGCAGTGAGCGGGTTTGCGGGGTCGAGGATCCACTTGGCGAGTCCCAATCGATTTGCAGGTAGGTCGCGTGCCATCGGAGGCAAGAACGAAGGAACACCCGGCGTGACCTTCTCGTCCTTATTGTTGTATTCCCCGCGCCTCAGCACGAACGTGTCGCGCGGCTTGGACATTTCTGCCATGACCATGGTGGTGGTGATAGACTTTTCGAGCTTTTCGCGTTCTTTGCGGAGTTCTTTCAACCGGGAATAAAGCTGTTGGTACTTTTCGGGCGCGTCGTGCTTCAGGAAGTATTCGCTTAGAGCGGCCTGCTGCTGCTTTTCGAGCCGCGCCTGTTTTTGTTCCTTGCTTTCCGCTTTGGCCAATTCGCCGATATCGGCCTCTTGCTGCGGCTTGTCCGGCTGGAGCGACGCAATTTCTTTGGCGGGAGCGCCTGCGAGTTCATTGAGCAACACGCGCGCAGGCAAATGCACGGCGAGATTCTCGTCGTCGTCGGGGGTCAGCGTGCGCGTGTAAATCCGCAAGTCATCGAGCAGGCCTTGGAACAGGCCGCCGGTGTTCTTGTTGCCGATCTCTAATGGTGCGGAAGTGCGGAAGCTGCCGCTGAGCGCATCCTTTGCTACCTCGGTTGGCCAAGCCTTGCCATCCACATAAAGCTGCAAGCCCGCGGCTTTGCCCGAGCCGTCATAGTTGACGAGCACGTGATGGGAACGATCCATGGGTACGCGATCTTTAGTTCGCACTTCGATGGCGGAATCCGGCCAGCGCGCCGCCAGCCGCACGACGAGGCGAAGATTGCGCTCGTGCCTGCCGGTGTAGGCGACATCGTCAAAAGCAAGAACATAACCGGCCCAGTTAGCGGAGGTGTCTTTTTTCTGAAGCACCTCGCTGCTCTTCAATCCGTACAGATTCACCCACAGGCTCAGAGCAAACGGCTCGTGCGTGTCGAAATCGCCAGCCTGGCCGAGGTTGACTTCTGTCTCGCCGCCGAATTCCGCGGCCTTGCCGGTTGGCCCATCTTCATAGATGACTTCTCCGCGCACGACTTTTCCGTCGTGTTTTGAAAAGGCGTCGGTCAGGTCACTGTTGAACCTGTAGTGCGTCGCTAGACCTTCGGCCGGAGGTTCCGGCAAGGTCGCGAGGCGTGTTTTCTGCCATTCATTGCGCAGCGCCAAAACGTCTTTCTCGGGCATGGCCGCCAAAACATTAGCGATCTGCTGATTGAGATCCTCGAGCTGCCGCTTCTGTTCCGGAGTGGGCAGCGGCAGCACAGGGTCAGCATTGCCTTGGTAGCCATCGAGGCCGCGCTCGGGGACGGTGTTAAAGAACGCAAAGAAACGATAAAAATCTTTCTGCTTGATCGGATCGTACTTGTGGTCATGGCAGCGCGCGCAGCCCATCGTGAGTCCAAGCCAGGTGGTTGCCGTAGTGCTGGCGCGGTCGACGGTACTCCTCGGGGATGGCGCCTCCCTCGAAGTTGATCATATTGTTGCGGTTGAAACCGCTGGCGATCTTCTGTTGGAGCGTGGCGTTGGGGAGTAGGTCGCCAGCGAGCTGCTCGAGCGTAAACTCGTCGAAGCGCATGTTGTGGTTGAAGGCGTCAATCACCCAATCGCGCCAGGGCCACATTTCGCGCAAGCTGTCGATGTGAAAGCCATGGGTGTCGGCGTAGCGCGCGAGATCGAGCCACTGCATCGCCATACGCTCGCCGTAGTGCGGAGACTTCAGCAACTGGTCCACACGCTTTTCGTATGCGTCGGGAGAATGATCTGTAAGAAACGAGTCGACATCCGCGGGAGTGGGTGGCAGGCCGGTCAAATCAAACGAAACGCGCCGCAGCAGAGTGGCCTTATCGGCTTCGGGCGAAGGCTTCAGCCCCTCGGCTTCCAGGCGAGCGAGAATGAAATTGTCGATGGGGTTCTTGGGCCAGGTTTTGTCCTTGACCTCGGGAATTGCGGGGCGCCTCGGCGGATCAAACGCCCAGTGGGATTGCCATTTCGCCCCCTGATCGATCCATTCGCGGAAGAGTTCGATCTGTTTGGGCGTCAGAACCCTGCCCGACGACACTGGCGGCATGGGCCTTTGCCTGGAACTAATCCTCTGATAGAGCTTGCTGGCCGCGCTGTTGCCCGGCACGATGAGGTGGTAGCCGCCGCGATCGGCAAACACATCCTCTTTCGTGTCGAGGCGCAGGTTCCCTTGGCGGCTCTCTTCCTCGGGGCCATGGCAGGTAAAGCAGGCGTCAGAAAGGATGGGGCGAATGTCGCGATTGAAGTCAACCGGCTTTTCTGGAGGGGTGGACGGCGCCTGGCCTGCAAAGACCGGGAAAAGACAAAACACCACAGCAGCAGCCGGCAACCATCGGCAGATAATCGGACGGAACAAGAAACTCCTCCACCGATTGCGTTGCGCAACCGGAAAATAGGATACTACTTGAGCTTCCGCTTGGAAATGAAATTGTCATCATACCGATAACCAGATAATCGGACAGATCAAGTAGTAGGAGCACTTTTCCGATTAGCCGACCCGAACTTAGCATGCCTTTTGGGTGCGCGCTTACGCTCGGTTTTGACCTTCGTGTGGACGAATCGAGCTAAACCTCGGGAATAATGCGTATCGCAATGCGGCACCCGTTCTGCCTCTTTTCCACCCGCACTACCCAACCGTCCTCTTCGGGGCTCGCCGGGCCGCCGAGCACATGATAACTGGCATAGTTTTAGGTATTTATATCGGAAATCCCCGCAGCAGGCGTGTCAACGGCTGTCAACTCCCGGCAAACGGGGCGTCAGCAGCCCACGTTGTGGTACGCAACTGCTAACGGGATAAATAAGGTTGCTCAAATACGTCTTTAGGTAGAATTCGGTGTTGTGCGCCGCGAGGATTCGCACGGGGGGCTTCATAATGAAATGATGCTCCAAGGGGAGATGAGAATTAATATCAATGCATTGAGAGACCGACTCTGCTCCGCAGGTAAATGGCGAATTCCTTGCAACACGAGGTGCATCGTCCTAGTTGTGACAAGCTGCCTAGCTTGCCTCCCGCTAGTGCCGTTTGGAGTATCCGCGCAAGAATGGCGATTCTATGGAGGCGATGCCGGGGGGACGCGATTCTCTTCGCTCCAACAAATTAATCGTGGCAACGTTGGGAGATTGAAGCGAGCGTGGACCTATCACATGGGAGAAACGGATCGCGGCGGCAATGAGACGGACCGGCATCACATTGCGGCATTTGAATCCACTCCTATCGTGATGGATGGCGTGCTGTACTTCTCCACTCCTTCGAACCGCGTGATTGCGGTCGATGCGGAAAGCGGGAAAGAGATTTGGCAATTTGATCCGCAATCCGGAAACGCTGAACCACGCCAGTTTTTCCAGCACCGCGGTGTCGCTTATTGGCAGAGCACGAACCGGGACGATCGAAGGATCCTGTCCGGCACTTTTGATGGACGCTTGATCGCGCTGGACGCGAAGACGGGAAAACCGTGTCGCGATTTTGGCAAAGACGGAACCGTCAACCTGCGCACAGGAGTTGCTGACTCTTATCCGGGTGCGGAATATGCCGTGACTTCTCCTCCCGCGATTTACCGAGACCTGGTGATTACCGGAGCCGCGGTTCCTGAGTATCCCTCCAAGGGCCCGAGTGGCGCGGTACGCGCTTTTGATGTCCGTTCGGGCAGGCTGGTTTGGACTTTTCACACGGTTCCTCAACAGGGAGAAGCAGGGCAGGAGACCTGGCAGGAGGAGGCGTGGAAAGATCGCACTGGCGCCAACGTCTGGTCGATCATGAGTGTGGATTCTGAGCGGGGCCTGATTTTTCTTCCCATCGGGTCGGCTTCCTACGATTTCTACGGAGCGGACCGCAAGGGCATGGACCTATTCGCGAATTCTTTGGTGGCGTTGGACGCGGCCACGGGCAAACTGGTCTGGTACTACCAGATGGTGCATCACGACATTTGGGATTACGACATGCCGGCGCAGCCGGTATTGATTACAGGGCGGCGGGCCGGCAAAGAAATTCCAGCGATCGCGCAAGTGACGAAGATGGGATTCGTGTTTATACTCGATCGCCTCACGGGGAAACCCTTATTCCCTGTAGAGGAACGCAAAGTTCCCGAGAGCAATGTCCCCGGCGAGGCCGCGTGGCCGACGCAGCCTTTTCCGTTGAAACCTCCGCCTCTCGTGCGGCAGTCATTCAGCGAAGAGGACATCAGTGAGGTAACAAAAGATTCCCATCAGTATTGCGCGGAGCTGGCTCATTCGCTGAAAAACCGTGGGATGTTCACGCCCTACAGGCTCGAGTTGACATTGGTGATGCCGGGTACGCTGGGAGGAGGGAATTGGTCGGGAGGTTCTTTTGATCCGGCTTCTGGCTATTTGTTTGTGAACGCCAATGAGTTGGGGGCTGTCGGCGCGATGCAGCCGCAAGCCGATGGTGCACCGGAGAGGTATCGAAGAGGGGCCAAAGGAGGGGAGTACGCAAGATTTTGGGATGAAAAGGAATGGCCGTGCCAGAAGCCACCTTGGGGAACGCTGAATGCTGTGGACGTGAACAAGGGAGAGATCGTCTGGCAGGTGCCGCTTGGAAGTATAGATGAACTGAAAATGAAGACGGGCACGCCGAATCTTGGCGGCTCGATTGTGACCGCAGGTGGATTGGTCTTCATCGGCGCAACCATAGACAGCCACTTTCGTGCATTCGATTCAAAAACCGGAGAGCAATTGTGGGTTACCGACCTGGAAGCCAGCGCTCACGCCACTCCGACGACTTATCTGGGTAAGAAAACCGGCAAGCAGTTTGTGGTGATTGCTGCCGGAGGAGGGGGATATTTCCGGGGCAGAGTATCCGATGCCCTTGCGGCGTTTGCGCTTCCCGACAGATAGGATACTTGCAGATGGATTGAAGAGATGGGTGTGGAGCGATAGAGTGTGTTGCCCACTCAAGGAACGGAGCAAGCGACATGGCTGATGGGTTCACAAGGTTCAGATTTTGCGGAGCAGCCGTGACGCGAGCGATGCCGATTGCCAAAATTTGTTGTGCCGGGATTCTACTGACGTTCCCAGCAGGGAATCGAGCCATGGCTCAAACAAATGTCGTCGTGGTTCGCCCCAAGGCGATTCAGGATGTGCTTGTAAACCCCGGGATGGGAATCACGACGTTTCAAAGGTTCAATGGGCAAGAACCGAACCCGCCGCTGAAGTGGTCCGAAGTTGGACCGGTGACGAAACTGCCGCAGGCTGCCACCAAGCCGGATTTCCCCGATACGTCGGTTGCCTATTGCCGCTGGTATTGGAATGTTCTTGAGCCGGAGCCCGGCAGATTTCACTGGGAGATTGTGGACCTCGCGCTGGAAGAAGCTCGGGCGCACGGACAAACCCTAGCGATTCGCTTGATGCCGTATTCCAACCAAGACCCTCTTCCTGAGTGGTATCGGAACTCGGGAGCGCGGCGCGCCAACAAACTGACGGACAAAGACGGCGAAATCTGGCAGCCGGATTTCAGCGATCCCTTATACCTTAAATATTGGGGCGAACTCGTTGCCGAAGCGGGAAAACGATACGACGGGAACCCCTATCTGGACAGTGTAGACATTTCGTCCGCGGGCTATTGGGGAGAGGGCTGGAGCCCCTACATGCCCGCATTTCCCTATCAAAAGGCATTGATTGACATCTGGCTTGAAGCGTTTCCACGCACTATCTTGCTGATGAATTTTGACGAGCAACAAGCGCTCACGTACGGGACGCAACATGGTGCCGGGTGGAGACTCGATTGTCTCGGGGACATGCGAACGAGTTCCACGAGTCCCTACTTTCCCGCGGAGATGCTGGAGATTTATCCGCAGCAGGTGGTGCGCGCGGGGATTCAAGACGTTTGGCAACACAACCCGGTTTCGTTGGAAACTTGCTACACCGTGGCCGGCTGGAAGGAGAGAGGTTACGACCTCGACTATATTCTCGAGCAAGCGCTGCGTTGGCACGTGAGCACGGTGAACATCAAGTCCGCGCCGGTACCGAGCGAATGGAGGAGTCAGTTCGACACGTTTCAAAAAAAGATCGGCTATCGTTTCAATCTGCGGCGGCTGGAATACGCGAAGGTGGTCAATCCCGGAAGCATGATGCCCGTTCACATGTGGTGGCTGAACCAGGGAGTTGCCCCCATCTACAAAGAATTCACCGTAGCCATGCAATTGAAGTCTTCGCAAGCGGCGGCGGCGATTCCCGTACCCGTGGACATTCGCAAATGGCTCCCAGGTGACGCGGTGTTCGACGGCACGTTGTTCGTGCCGCAAAATCTGCCGGAAGGGAACTACGACGTGCGTGTCGGGATTCTGGATCCCAGAACGGGCCAGCCGGCGATTCGTCTTGCGGTTGAGGGCCGTCAACCGGACGGATGGTATGCCATGGGCTCGCTTACGGTAAAAGCCAAGTGATCCGTTCGTGCCTTGCCGTGCTGCTGGCCTGTGCAAGCGCATTCTGTTCGTTGGCAGGGGCGGACGCCCCTCCGCAGGAGTTTTTTCGAGTTTTTAAGCAGCCTCTTCCGCAAGGGCCACGCATCACGCCTTACCTGAGCTACCAAGTTGAGCGGGCTTGGAAAGAAGACGAAGCTCGACAAAAGGCCTGGGACGCTATCCGCGATGAAGCGAGTCTTCGTAAGACCCAAGACGAATTGCGGCAAAAGCTTCTGCAAATGATCGGCGGATTGCCCGCGGTCAAGACCGATCTCCACCCGGTGATCACCGGCAAAATCCAAATGGATGGATTCATCATAGAAAAGCTAATTTTCCAAAGTCTGCCGGGTGTCTACGTAAGTGCGCTGGTTTACGTTCCAAACGATCACACCGCAAAGCATCCGGCTATCCTGGTGCCGGCGGGGCATGCTTCCGATGGGAAATTTCATTATCAGGCGCTGAGTCAAAGACTGGCCGGACGAGGCTACGTAGTGATTTCCTGGGATCCCGTCGGGCAAGGTGAGCGCAGCCAGTTCTGGGATGCGAAAGCAAACAAGAGCCGCTACAACCTGATTTGTGCCGAACATGCGGAAATGGGGAATCTAGCCTACTTGGCCGGAGCAAATCTCGCTCGATGGGAAGTATGGGACGGCATACGCGCCGTGGATTACCTCCTAACACGCCCGGATGTCGACGGCGAACGAATCAGCATTACTGGAACAAGCGGCGGCGGAACGCAAACCGCTTTCATTGCAGCGCTTGATCCTCGCATAAAAGTAGCCGTGCCGTCGTGTTACATCAGCGCCCTGCCAATGCGGATGTCCAACCGCATTTTTGTCGATCCGGACAGCGACCCGGAACAGGATTTGTTCGGCATGATTTCTAACGGCATGGACCATCCAGGGTTGTTGCTGCTGATGTACCCGCGACCGGTATTGGTAGCAGCCGCGGTGTTGGATTTCTTTCCTATCGAGGGAACAAGAAAAACCTTCCGAGAGGTGCAAAAACTGTACGAGCAATTCGGTCACGGAGAGCGCATCGCACTCGTCCAAGGCTATCACGATCATCAATTCTCAATCGAGAATCAGCAAGCAGCGCTCAATTTTCTCGATCACTTTAATCAGATGCCCGTGCGAGACAGTCTTCCCCCCGTGAAAGAGCTGGACGGTGAGGCTTTGCGATGCACTCGAAGCGGGCAGGTCATGCTTGATTACCGTGGTGCGAGGTCACTGATGGATGTGATTCGAGAGTATTACGACGAACATAAAACCAAAAATAATCAGATGCTCGCCAAAGAATACTTCGGAGAAAAATACAACGGAGTTCAAAATTGGAGCGTAACCGAATTTGGCAACATCCCACCGCAGCCCGGCCAGATCACATGGGAAGCTCGCGGCAGTTCGAAAATCGAAGACGCAACGATTGACCGTTATCTGCTGCGTCATAATGAGCTACTCGAAATGCCATTGCTCCACATTCATAAGTCGGGCGCCGGCGACCGAAAACTCTTGCTGTGGTTTCAGGAGAATGGCAAAGCCACCCCTACGGATTGGCCCGAGGTTGAAAAACTCTTGAACCAGGGCTACAACATCATCTCGTTCGATTTTCGCGGGCTCGGCGAAACCCGCATGCCCTATACGGCCGTCTCGCCGGACGATCCGCTCCTGGGCCAGCTGGACTTCGATCACGCCTACGTCAATCCGATTTCAAGCGTGCTGGCCAACTACGTGTACAATTCGCTCCTCACAGGAAGGCCTTATTTTCTGCAAATGATTGAGGATGCGGAAATCGCCAGGCGATTTGCTGCGGAAAAGCTGCATGCGAACATGGTTGCTGTTACGGCTCCCGGCGACGGGTACACCCTCGCAAGCGCCATCGCAGAGACAATTCCGGGCCTGCAGCTCCTACCCGAGCCTGGCGGGAAAATTTTGAGATGGTCTGAAATTGTGGAACAAGAAAGAGAGAGCTGGCCAATCCAATATCTGCTGCCATCGGGGGCCTACATCCACTAGGTAAGCGTTCCTCTCGCGACTCACGGGTGGACCAAGCTCCTTTCGAGCGTTAATCCACCATCTTCAGGATTCCGAACCGTGTCGGCACGTGAAATGTTTTCCCCTCTGGAATGGTGCTCCAAGCAAGAAACTTGCGGTGATCGTCAGCGCCTTTTCCCGCGGCACGAAAGAAATTGACTCGCCACCGCGCGCCAGCGTGTACTTCTCTCACGTTCATCGCCGCAAGCGGTATACGCATCTCGGCAGTCCAAAGGTGCCGCCGGGCCTCGATACGAGTTGCATGCTCGAACCCGGAATTCCAAGAGGCGTCGTTGAAAGGTTCTTTGGTTTTGTCGATTTCCAGGTCAATCCATTGATTGTTGGGAGCCACCTCAAACTCAAAATAATGACTCACGCGTTCTGGCTGGGGGTTCAGGAACACTTCAACGACGTCACGATCCCACAATTGCCATCGCTCCACCTTGGGATCTTCTCCTTCATAGGTGTTCAGCGAGTCATAGCGGCACCAGAACGCAAAGTAAACATGCGAATCGGTCCAGACCGACGCCACGCGCGCTGCTGCTTCCGGATAATGGGACTTGCCCTGCGCATCGTTGTTAAATTCCATCCACTGCGCCCGCTTCCAGTAAAGCTTCGACAGATCGCCATCCGGCAGGAACTCTTGGGAGGAGTGCTTTGCTTCGATTTCGGCGCTGCTGGAATAGACCTGCTCCACTCCTGCCGGAATTTGGCGCGCAGCAGAAGCAAGGAGAATCACAAGAGCCGCGCCGTTTACAGCGGCGAACCAGAATGGAATTTTACGCGGCATCCAAGGGTCCCCTGCGCATCTTGCGGAGCGTGACCTTTCTCGCCGCTCAACGAATCCAACTCGGGCCTTAAGCGCGGCTGCCGATTTATCGCACTTTGACAACGGAAAGTAAACGATATAGAAGAACGAACGGAATGCAGCGGCGGGTTTCTGACGAGGAGGGTTCATGGGCGCAATCGGAAGGCGACGGTTGTTGAAGAGCGCTGGAGTACTTTTGGCGGCGGGCAAAATCTCCACGGGGAGAGTCAGTTTGGCACCGGCCGAGGCAGCCACTGCGGGGAAGCCCCTACTGCTCAAGGATTTTGAACCGCGCAGCATGCTGCATGTGCCGGAAACGAAAGTGCCGCGGCCGCGCTATCCGGTGATTGACGTCCATACGCACTTGTCCTCGGTAGCCAAGCACAGTCAGGGCGTGGGCTTGGGGGAGGAAATGGAATATTTCGCCACCGCCGACGAGGTGCTCACCCTCATGGATCGGAAAAACATCCGCATCATGGTTAATCTCACCGGCGGAGTTGGAAAAGGGTTGGTTGAAGCGATTGCCAAGTTTCAGACGCCCCATCCGGATCGTTTTTTGACGTTTACGGAGCCCTGGTGGGATCGCTCCAACCAGCCGGGATACAGTCAATTTCAGGCCGACGAGATTGTCCGGGCGCACAAAGCGGGCGCAAGCGGATTGAAGGTCCTGAAGACATTGGGACTGTACTTGCGGGAGAACATCTCGAGCGGGCCGCTCGTCAAAGTGGATGACAAGCGCTTCGATGCCATGTGGGAAGCGTGTGGCTCGCTGGGCATTCCTGTAGCAATTCACGTTTCCGACCCGGAAGCTTTCTTTTTGCCCATCGACCGTTTCAACGAACGCTTCGAGGAGTTGAACAATCATCCGGATTGGTCATTTTATGGTGGCGATTTTCCCAGCAATGCCGAACTGTTGGAGGCGCGCAACCGTGTCCTAGCCCGGCATCCCCGAACGCAGTTCATTGTTCTTCACGTGGGCAATGACGCCGAAAATCTTCCTTACGTCGGAGAATGTATGGATCGCTTCCCGAACATGCATGTAGAGATGGGCGCCCGCATCGGAGAGCTTGGCCGCCAGCCGCGCATGGCGAAAAAGTTCTTTGAGAAATACCAGGATCGCATTCTATTCGGCACAGACGTGGTTCCTCACGGGACGGACACGCCGCAGCAAGTTTTCACAGACAAACTGTATGAAATCTATTACCGCTTTCTCGAAACCGAAGATGAATACTTCGATTACGCGCCTGCCCTTGTGCCGCCTCAGGGACGCTGGCGGATTTATGGCCTGGGATTGGCGGAGGAAATCCTCAAAAAGGTCTACTACGAGAATGCTGCTCGCCTCTTGCAAGTCAAAATCTGAACCCTTCTATGAAAAAATGGATAAAAAAGATTGACAAGAGAAGGGGATTCTGCCAAGAAAGAAAGCGAAACAAATGATAAGGAAAGCAAAGTAAAGAAAAAGTAAAGAAATGGTGCCTTTCCTTTTCCAAATTTTACTGATGGCTCTTCTCCTGGCCAAGGGGCATGGCGACGCACCCCGTCCGGGTGACTTCCAGGTGATTGGGCCAGGGGGCGGTGGAGCAATGTTCCATCCGACCGTCAGCCCTCACGACCTGAATACGGTCTTAGTCGCTTGCGACATGACGGGCGCCTATGTCACCCACGATGGCGGCAAGTCTTGGCGCATGTTCAACTTACGAGGAGTTGTACAGTTTTTTGTTTTTGATCCGATGGACAAGAACGTCATTTACTCACAGGCCAGCGGATTGTGGCGCAGCAACGATGACGGGAAGACGTGGAACTTGGTCTATCCAAAGCCCGCTTCCATAAAAGGCATCAAGATGAGCTCTGACCATTCCGACGAAGAAATTATCGTAGAGCCCAATCCGCTGGGTCGAATCACTGCAATGGCTATAGATCCCGCCGATTCCAAGGTCTACTACGCAGCTGCGGGTGATAGAAAAAGCGGGCCTTTTGGTCTATTTCTCTCGCGCGATGCCGGCCAAAACTGGACTAAAGAGGCGGATTTACCGGAACTGGCCAGCAAAGTATGGGTGAATCCAAGCTCACCCCGCGATGGGCGCACGCTTCTCATAGCCGGTTCGCATTTCATTGCCACAAAGACATCCGGAGTGCAAAAGATTCCGGTGCCTCCCGCAAGAACGCTGACCGATATTTCCGCGGGATTCACCAAGGATGGGAAGCCGATCATTTATGCGATTGGTGACGAATCGGCATTTGTATCCGACAACGAAGGGAAAACTTGGCGAAAAGTCAGTTTGGGACTAGGCAATGGAAAAATGCGGGCCATCGCAACGAGCTTGCATAATCCTGATACAGCCTATGTCTCCTACGGTGACCTCCAAGAAGGCGGAACCAAATGGCTGGGAGTCGCCAAAACAACAGATGCGGGGCGGACCTGGCAATTGGTTTGGAAAGAAGATAGCAACCCTGCTGCTAAATCTGGCGCCAACATTCACGACGCATGGATCACGGAACGATTTGGGGCGAGCTGGGGAGAGAACCCTCTGGCCCTTACGGTTGCAGACCAGGACGCCAAGGTGAGCTACGGGACAGACTTCGGCAGGACGATGCAGACGACGGATGGGGGCGCAAATTGGGTCGCCGTGTATTCGCAAAGAATCGGAGAAAAGGGGTGGACTAGCACGGGACTCGATGTCACTACGACTTACGGCTACCACTTCGACCCCTTTGATCTCAGCCGGCAGTTTATCTCCACAACGGATATAGGCCTTTTCCGTAGCGAAGACGGAGGAGAATCCTGGGTAAGTTCCACGCAGGGTGTCCCCAAGGATTGGATGAATACGACGTATTGGATTGTTTTTGATCCCGCGGTGAAAGGTCGCGTATGGAGTGTGAACAGTTGGACGCATGATTTGCCGCGTCCGAAGATGTGGAGGCGAAAAGGGGTTCGAGCCTATCGCGGCGGAGTTTGTCGCAGCGAGGACGGCGGAAGAACTTGGACGAAATCCAATACCGGAATGGAACAGACTGCGGCCACGCACATTCTTCTGGATCCCACCAGCCCTCCCGATGCACGCATCCTCTATGTTGCCGGGTTCGGCCGTGGCGTCTACAAGAGTACGGACGGCGGAAAGAGCTGGACGCTGAAAAATGCAGGTATTACGCAGAAAGAACCGTTTGCCTGGAGAATCGTGAGAGATTCCAAAGGTACGCTTTACGTTCTTCTAGCGCGTCGTTCCGAAGACGGAAGTATCGGGAATGACGGCGACGGCGCGATTTACGGGTCCACCGACGGAGCGGAAACCTGGACGCCCGTAGCCATGCCTCCGGGAAGCAATGGTCCGAACGGCCTGGCTGTTGATCCGCAGGATCCGAGTCGTCTCTATCTTGCAGCGTGGGCCAGAGACAAGGGGGAGCACGGTGAGGGTGGCGGCATCTTCTTGTCGGAAGACGCTGGCAGGACTTGGAAGCAGGTTTTGGATCGCGACCGTCACATTTACGACGTGACCATTGATCCGGATGATGCAAACACTCTTTACGCCGCGGGATTCGAATCCTCCGCTTGGAGATCAACGGACCGCGGGGAGACTTGGACGCGCATACACGGCTTCAACTTTAAGTGGGGACACCGCGTGATTCCTGATCCCCAGAACCCGAAGATGGTTTACATCACGACTTTCGGCGGCGGCGTTTGGCATGGCTCGGTGGACGGAGAGGATCGCCCGCTCGATATTATGACCCCGCAATTGCAACCCGGACGGTAGCGTTTAGATTTAGCGACCAGAAGGAAACAGAAAGATTATATGAAGAGCGTCCCCATGTCCAAATAACGAGTGACTTGTTGCGGTCGAAGTTCGATACGCTGGCAAAAATTGCAGCGGCGGACTTCCGGCGCGTTGTGTTTCTTGGGAGCGGGTCGTGCTTCGCAGCTTCACGTGAGGCAGCACTGAAAATGCTGGCGACTTATTGCGCGAACTGGATCGAAAGAGGCTTGGATCCTTTAGGGTCATCGTTGGTGAACACATCCCGGATTTGGCGGTGAGAGAAGGCGACGAAGTCATAGAATGCCCAGCATGGAGTGAACTTGGCGAGGATGATGACTTGGTGGTGCACGTTGTCGTGGGCGCAACTCCTGGCTTTTTTCCGCTGCCTGGAAGAGGGGTTGTTGCCCGATTCGCCGTCCGAGGAGAGAATCATCAATCGAGCGGTGGAAAAATTTCCCTTGCATGCTCCTTCGTAAACGATTTTCTGGAACACGGCAGGGCTAAGAAATTGAGCTCGAGGACAAGCATTCAAAATAGCGAGCTAGAAATGTGCTTGAAGCGGTTCCCGCGGGGGCTTTTCGTAACTAGGAGGGCGGGGTTACTTGCGTTCGCATTCCTCCTCGCGCTGGTCGCTTCAACCCCAGTCTTCGGCCAAGCGAAAGTGTGGGAAGGCGTTCTGAATCTCGCGACCTACGAAGAGGGAGCGCCAGATCCCAATCCTCCTTTCGACCAATTCGCGACTGGCCGCTTCAACTATCCCTATACTCTCCGAAACGAAATCACCAACACCCGGGCGGAGCACACGTGGCTCGCCGTTTATCTCGAAAACGAGTACTTGAAATGTTCCGTGCTGCCGGATATCGGCGGCCATCTTTACACCTGCATCGACAAAATCAGCGGCCAGCCCATGTTCTACGCGAATCCCTCCATTAAGAAAGCTCGGATCGGTTATCGCGGGGCGTGGGCTGCCTTTGGCGTCGAGTTCAATTTTCCCGTCTCCCATAATTGGGTCTCGATGTCCCCGGTAAACTACGCGTTCGCGGAACATCCGGACGGCAGTGTCTCGGTCACCGTCGGCAACATCGACAGAGTTTACGGGATGGAATGGACCGTGGAACTGATTTTGCGCCCGGGCTCCACGATTCTGGAACAGCGCACCACGCTCAGCAATCGCAGCGACGTTCGCCATCGTTTTTATTGGTGGAACAATGCCGGCGTGCAAGTTTGGAACGATTCCCGGATTGAATACCCCATGCGCTTTGCGGCAGCACATGGTTTTGCCGAAGTGCAGCGATGGCCGGTGGATGCGCAAGGCAAAGATTTGAGTGTCACCAAAAACCAGACGGATGGACCTGTATCCTTATTCGTCCATGGAAGCCGCGAAGATTTCATGGGGGTCTGGAATCCCCATAGCAACACAGGCACCGCACATTTCTCCGCGTATCGCGAAGTTCCGGCAAAGAAAATCTGGTCTTGGGGTGTGGATGCGGATGGCCTCGATTGGCGAAAGACTCTCTCGGATAACGACAGCGCCTACGTCGAACTGCAAGCGGGTCTCTTCCGGAATCAGGAGACCTATGCGTTCCTGGAGCCGCGGCAAGCCATCTCCTTCACAGAGTACTGGATGCCTGTGCGCGACACGGGCGGCATTTCACGAGCCAACTTGGCAGGCGTAGTTCATTTGCAACGAAACAATGGCATTTTGAATGTCGCATTTAATGTCAACCGCAAGAGGCCTGCAGCGACGATCACCATCCTAAACGGGACTACTTTGTTGCTACAGGAAAAAGAAGATTTGGCCCCTGAGCGTGTCTGGAAAAGAGATGTTACCATTCCCGCCGGCGCGGGAAGCCTCACCTTTGAACTCCAAAGCAGCGAGGGCGCTGTTTTGCTAAGGCAAACCGAAGGCCAGTACGACTGGATTCCGGAATCCCAGATTAAGCTCGGCCCCCAGGTTTCGTACAAGATTCCTGAAGAGAGCGGGCGAACTGCGGACGACTGGCTTCAATTGGGGAAAGAGCAAGAGTTGAACGGCAACGTCCTGACCGCCGTCCAGACTTACGAGAAGGCTCTGCAGAAATTTCCCGGCGGCTTTGAATTACGAAAAGCCGCAGGAAGACTTGACGCCAGCCTGAATCGCTTCGAGGAAGCACTCCCGCTGCTCGTTGAGGTTCACGACCGGAACACCAGCGACACGGAAGTTTCCTACTATCTGGGCATTGCGTATGAAGGGCTCGAACGAGAGGAAGAGGCAGCCGACGCTTACCGGGAAGCTCTGCGGTTGCCTGACTTTCGGGCCGCGGCCGCGATGCGGCTCGCGGAAGTGCAGGCTCGCGCTGGCAAACTGGAGCAAGCCAAGGAATTGTTGACGCTGAGTTTGCAATCCGCTCCCGAAGATTTGCGCGCTGCGGAAGAACTGGTAGCTGTTCGAAAAGCGCTTGGAGAAACCAAAGAAACTGAAACGCTCGCTCGCTCGCGCCTGGCAAGCCTTCCCTTAAGCAATTTTCTTCGCGACGAACTTGGAAATCCAGACCTTGCGCATTTGGCCGGCGATCCCTATCGCGTTTTGAACATCGCTTACGAATACGCGCGCCTGGGACTTTACCGAAAAGCAATAGAAGTCCTAAGTCGAGAGTATCCTTCCGCAAAACCGGATCAGGCTGAACCTGGCTCCGTCGCGCCCCAGAACCATCCGTTGGTTGTTTACTTTCGCGGGTATTGCCGCGAGAAACTTGGTGAGTCTCCGGAAAGGGACTATGCGCAAGCCTCGCGCCTTTCGACTCTGTACATTTTTCCGAGCCGCATCGGAGTGCAGCGGGCACTGCGCGCCGCCATTCGAAGGAATGAAAAAGATGCAACGGCGCATTATCTTCTGGGAACATGGCGCTTCGCACGCGGCCAGACGGACGCGGCTCTCTCCGAATGGAATCGCGCCCGCGAGCTCAATCCCAAAATCCCCGTATTGCAGGCGAGCACGGGCCTGGCGTTGCTCAACATAAAACACGAATTCGCCCCCGCCTTAAATGCGTTCGAAGAAGGAATCGCAAACGACCCTCTGAACACCGTGAACTATTCCGGAGCCGTGGTTGCGATGACGCTGCTCGGAGAATCGCCAGCCGAACGCGTGAAAATTCTCGAGCGCTATCCCGATTTAAGCCGAATGCCCACTTCTTTGGTGTACGAGCTTGCTTTAAATCGAGCGGAAGAGGGGAACTATCAAGCCGCCATGGACTTGTTCAAGAACCGCTTCTTTGGAAGGGAAGAAGGTGGCACCAATGTTCGTCAGGTGTGGATCGAGGTCAACTTGCAGCGGGCGTTGGCACTCGCGCGAACCAACCATTGCAAAGATGCGCTCGCCGTTTCGAAGTCCATGGGTTCTCCCGTGAATGGACTGGTATTCACGCAAGACGGGCTCACCCCATTTCTGGATTCGGCGCGAAGTCAATTTTTGCTTGGTGAGGTGTCGCAAGCGTGCGGCCAAAAGAATGACGCGAACGAATTGTACCGCCGCGCGGCTCAAGCGACAGGACCCTCGGATATTGTTTGGACGTGGGCCTCCGCGCGAAAGCTCGATGGCTATGATCCAGAGAAATGGCAAACGCGTCTCAACGCTGCTTTGTCGCAAGCGGACTCCAATGTGCGAACCAATAGTTCACCGGGTTGGTGGCTTTATACTGCGGGAGTTTTGCAAATTGCACTCGGAGAAACGCAGGAGGGAAACGCGTCGCTGCGGGAAGCATTACTTGCGCCGGAAACCCGAATGTCCTATCACCTTAGCCGCTTGGCACTCGCGGGAGCTACGCCTCAAGCTAAACCACAATGATTTCGATGCCTCTCTTCCGAAGCCCCTCCGTGAATTCCTGAGGAGCGCGGTTGTCCGTAATTAAACGCCGGATTCTTTCGTACGGCCCTATTCTCGAAACGCTGCGTCGGCCCAATTTGCTGAAGTCCGTAACGACATTCACTTCGCGCGCAGAACGGATCATCACGTTGTTGAGCTGGGCTTCGAGCACATCAGGCGTGGAAGGACCGTTCTCTAAATCGAAACCGTCGACCGCCAGGAAGAGCCGGTTCGCGTGAAACTCATTTATCATCGCTTCTGCCTGCGGTCCTACGAACGAATAGGAAACCGGCCGCAGCAATCCGCCGATCATCATCAGGGAAACGCCGGGCAAATCGGCGAGCTCCATTGCAATGTTCAATGCATTCGTGATGACCGTGAGGGGCTGCGTCTTCATCCGCTTCAAGTGCCGCGCAACTTCGGCCGTGGTGGTGCCTGAATCCATGATAGTCTCCCCAGGTTGCACCAATTCGGCGGCCGCGTTTCCAATCCGAATCTTTTCTTCCCGATGCAGGGTTTCTTTGGTGAGGAGCGAATAGTCCTGCGTGGCCTCAAGCCGCTGAACGGCCCCGCCGTGCGATCGAACTACGGCCCCCGAGAGAAGCGAGCGCATCCAGGTCGCTGCGGATGGTGAC
The DNA here is from genome assembly GCA_003223255.1 of Acidobacteriota bacterium. GTDB lineage: Bacteria > Acidobacteriota > Terriglobia > Acidiferrales > UBA7541 > Acidiferrum. Next base: position 22,055 of record QHYJ01000148.1, read on the forward strand.
CGCCGAAATCGCAAAGCGCTTCACCATATCGGCCGCGGTAACTTGGCCTTGTTGGTCGACGAGATCCAGAAGGTTTCGGCGCCGCTGTTCGGTCAAAAGGCGGGCTTTAGGAGTCATGCACCTTCTCCATTTGGAGGCAAAGTATACGGTCTTCCTGGCCGCCTAGTCAAAGCAAACGAAAGTATAAAGGGCAGTAATAGCAGTAATACTTTCGTCTGCTTTCTTTACCCCTTGTATTTTTTTTGTTTGTTGTTGTGTTTGCTTTCCTATTGTGCTACATCCTTGCCGCAGTTTGTTGGAGGTGTCCTTTGAGGCGCTGCACCGTTTTTGTTTGCGTCGCTGTCTTTGCAGTCCTCTTTCTCTCGACGGGCTACACCATTCGTGGGCAAGGGAATCTTGGAGCTATCACGGGGACCGTGCTGGATTCGAGCGGCGCGGTAGTGCCCGACCTCCCGCTTACCATTACCAACGTTGAGACCGGCGTGAAATGGACAGCCACAACCAGCAGTGCTGGTTATTACAGGGTGGCGGTGCCTCCCGGAACCTACCGCTTGGATGCGCAAAAGCAGGGCTTCAAGACAGAAGTAGTTGACAAGATTCTTGTGCCGGTCGCACAGGTCGTTACGGTGGATGTCACGCTTCAGGTTGGCAATCAATCGGAAAAGGTTGAAGTCAATTCGCTGACTCCGCTACTCACGCCGTCAACGGCCGAAGTAGGCTCTTCCGTGAGCCCGCAAGAATTTGAGACGCTGCCCATTGAAGTTGGTGATGGAGGACGCCAACTCCAGACTTTCATCTTCACCAGTTTGCCCGGAGCCGTAGGCGATACATTTTCGGGTTCCATTAACGGGGGCCAACTTTTTAGCCATGAGATTCTCATTGACGGCGTCACGATTGGACGCTACGACCTCAGCGGAGGTAGCCTGGATGAATTCAGTCCCGGGACAGACGCAATTGGCGAATTCAAAGTCCAGACGTCCAATTATTCAGCAGAGTACGGCGAGACCGGCGGTGGAATCGCCAACTTCAGCTACAAATCAGGAACCAATGACTTTCATGGAACCCTTTTTGAATATAACAAGAACCCCGTTTTTAACGCCGCGGGTGTGCTGGCAAATGCGGGTGTCGCCCCCAAGGCAAATGAAAAGGAGAATAACTTTGGCGGGACGTTGGGCGGCCCAATCAGAAAAGAACATACATTTTTCTTCTTTAATTATGAAGGTGATCGTTTACGAAGCTTTCTTTTTGACGGATTCGTGACGTTGCCAACGGCTGCTATGAAGAGCGGAGATTTCAGCTCCTGGTTGGGGGCGCAACTCCAAAGCTGCGGACCCGATCCCAAAAACCCGCAGCCTTGCTTCGATGCCCTGGGTCGGCCCATCTTCAAGAATGAGATCTACGATCCGACAACAACTCGCAAGGTGACAGCGGGGCAGGTTGATCCGGTCACCGGTCTAACAGCGAACGCCACTACCGACATGCGCGATCCCTTCACATCCGGGGGCAAGATGAACGTCATCCCCGCTGCGGAGTTCAGCGCGACCTCTGGTGTCCTTCTGCCGCTGTTTCCAGACCCAACGCGCCTGGGAGATATCAAGAACACTGCCCGATTCAGTGGCTGCTGCCCCATTCTTTCGCGGAACGCATACACGGGCAAAATTGACCAGGTGCTTACGTCCAGCCAGAAACTCTGGGCGTCGTTTACTTGGAATCACAGGGACCGGTTTAACCGGAACGACAGAAGCTTCCCGCCTTTCCCCGGTCAGCCCATCAATCCTGTCAAGCGACAGATCGTGGGCGGCCCGCAAGTGCGCATCGCACATGCGTGGACCATCAGCAGCCGCAGCGTGAATGAATTTTCTGTGGGGTATAACCGCTTTCAAAACAAAAACAACATCACCGACAACGCCCAATTCACTCCGAAGCTAGGAATTCCGGGAATCCCCGACGACTGTTTCCCACCCTTCCACTTCAGCGGCCACGTTGGCCAACTCTCCAAAACGCTTGGTGTAGGATGCAAGAACGTTGACCCATCCGAGAGTTACATTTACCAGGATACTTATAGCTATTTGCGTGGCAGGCACAGCTTGAAGTTCGGCGCAGAATTCCGCCGCTATCGTTACAACACGTTTGAACCCGGTCCTCTATCGGGCGATTTCTCTTTCACCGACCGGGAGACGTCGCTTCCCGATTATCCTGCTGGGTCGGTGGCGGCGGCGGCCAATCCTTCTGCTAGCTTCTCTGGGGCGACCGGACACCCTTTTGCCAGCTTCATCTTGGGAGCCGTCAATCACGCCAACCGCTCCATCTATACCACGGAGCCGGGCTACCGAGCCGGCCTGTTTGCGTTCTTCGCTCAAGACGATTTCAAATTCTCCCCGAAGCTAACCTTCAATCTTGGGCTTCGCTGGGAAATTCCGCTGCCCCAGAAGGAAGTCTTGAATCGCGAATCCGGCTTCGATCCGACGGCGCCGAATCCCGGCGCTGATAACATTCCCGGCGCCTTGGTATTTTTGGGGAGTTGCCCAACATGCATCCACCGCAGTTCTTTCCAAGATTGGTACTTCAAGGAGTTCGGTCCACGGCTAGGGGTCGCGTACCAGTTCTACAAGAACCTGGTGTTCCGTGGCGGATACGGAATTTCTTATGGTCCTCCAATCGAGAACAATTTCGGCAGCCAGAACCTTTTCGGCTTCAACAGCGGGGCGCCGCTGAACGCACGGTCGTCTCCCACGGGGTTTAAAGAAGACCCGGCTGCGTATTGGTCGATGCTCGCATCCGCTTCCTTGCCGCCCGCCGCCCGCGGCGGTGTTCCAGCATATACCGGCCCAACCCTTCCCGATCGTGACCCGGCGTCGGCGAACGGCCAGTCGTTGGACTTCCTACCCAGGAACTCTGCGGCACAGCCATATGCGCAGAATTGGAGCGCCGGATTCCAGTATCTATTCCCGCATGACGTTCTCCTTCAGGCAGACTATGT
>QHYJ01000150.1:0-482 GCA_003223255.1 Acidobacteriota bacterium
CTCTACGCTTCTGGCAGTCAGGTGGTTCAGGATTTCTATAACCGCAGGGGGGAAAAGGGGATCGCGAGCTTCGATTTTCCGCACTTCCTGAAACTCACCTGGATCTGTGAGTTGCCGTTCGGGCATGGCAAGAAATGGGTGAACACCAGCGGGCCGCTCAACCGCCTGGTTTCAGGATGGCAGGTTACGGCCATTCAGAACTACTTCTCCGGCGATCCGCTGGTCATCACGTCGTCACTCGATCCTAACAACTTCGCCCTGCCTATGAATGGCATCCGTGCAGACATCGTTCCAGGGGTTCCCCAGAAACTCCCCTCCAGCGGCCTGGACGTCAGCAACGGGACTCCCTATTTGAACCCTGCCGCATTTGCGGATCCCCCCACATCACCCGGCGGCCAACCTCTGCGTATTGGAAACTCACCGGGTTTCCTTACCCATACGCGTGGACCAGGCCACAGCAGCGAGGATTTTGGGATTGTGAA
>QHYJ01000150.1:575-4360 GCA_003223255.1 Acidobacteriota bacterium
ACTTGCCTTTGTGACGATATCCCGGCAAATGGCGGCACATTCGGTTTGATCACCGATCCCGGCCATGGCCCGCGCGTCATTCAACTTGCTCTGCGGCTTAACTTCTGACACCGTGCGTCTCCGCCTCCGGATTACCTTCTAGTCCGCGGAAACGCAAACAATTAGAATGAGCAGGAGGGGGCGGACGCGGGTTCGCCCCTTTTTCGCAAGAGAAAGCATTTGAGCTGCAAGCCACACCCGAACGGAGAATCGAAGTGAAGCGGTCCCCCGGAAAGCGCAAGAGACTCGAATCCGTATCGGATTCCCGTGGAGTTATCGCCGCTCTGCCATCGACCAGCGCGACGCGCTGCGAAAACGATTTTCCGCCGTGCTGAAAATCGAGAAACAAGCCGTTCCGCACGAGGAACTTGAAGAATTCAAGTCTATCGTCGTACGCGCGCATTCTCCGCACGCTAGCGCCGTTCTTCTCGAGCCGGATTACGGTTTGTCCGCCGCTACGCAGCGCGCCTCGTCTTCGGGACTTCTGATGGCCTACGAAGTCAGCGGCTACGATCCCAATGTTCCCGGCCGCATTCCGCGCTTGCTGGAAGGCTGGTCCGTGCGCCGACTGCTTGACGCCGGCGCACACTGCATCAAGGTCTTGCTGTACTAGGCCCTCTTGGATGCGTCGGAAATCATGGATCGCAAGCGTGCGCGGGTGGAGCGCGTTGGTTGGGAATGTGCGGATTGCGATGTCAAGACTTGATCTGATGCACCGCGACACGGAGTGCTAGAATCTCCTCGCCAAGTACTTGGCGCATTTCATCGGGATCACTTTGGCCAAGCGCAGTCTTAGCAACGCCAGGGTAAGGAGTGAAAGACAGAACAGGCTGACGTGGCGAAACAGAAACATCGGCACCTCCTAACTGGAGCCGTAAGTCGGTGGGCTCTTGTGACCACACTCCATATCACAGAATAGGCTGGGAACGGATAGCGCGCACTTGTACTACGATGATAAGCGCTCCGAGCTCGGAGACGGAGGAATCCATGAACAATCGACAATCGCGCCGCACGTTTCTGGGTAATGCGGGTGCCGCTGCCGCCCTCCCAGGCTGGTCGGCGCTGCTTCGTGGAAACCTCTACAACACGCATCCATTTGCCAATGGCGCGTCCGATTCTCCCGCGGCGTCCGATCGCATCGTGGACATGCACGTGCATTTCGACGAGAAAAATCCCAGTTTCATCAATGACCTCCTGAAACTCTCCGACCGCCTGAATCTCACGGCGTGCCTGCTCACGCCTTTTGCGAATAGAAAAGTCGTCCTCGATGCGGCGAAACAGCATCCCGCGCAAATCATCCCGTTTGGCTTCGTGGATTTGGATGCTCCCGACGTGGTCAAGCAGGTCGAGGAACTCCATGCGATGGGCTACCGCGGCTTGGGCGAGATGGAATTTGTGAAAAAGCCGTACAACGATCCCTCTTATCTTCCTGTGTACGAGTTGGCAAACCGATACGGCTGGATTGTTCTTTTTCACACCGGCATTGTGCTGCGGAAAAAATTTAATGAGCCGGAAGATGTGGCTTCCGGCCGCATGCGGCCGATTTACCTGGAAGAAATTGCGCGGCGGTTTCCGAAGGTTACGGTGCTGGGCGCGCACTGCGGCAATCCCGAATACGAGTGGGCCGCGGAAATTGCGCGGTGGAATCCCAATGTGTTTTGGGACCTTAGTGGCTCGACGCTAACAAAGATGCAGGGCCGGTTGACGGATTTCCAAAAGATTTTCTGGTGGTCGAACACGGAATGGCAGAGCCCGGAATGGAATGTGAAGACTCCGGACAACGACCCGAGCGCGTTCATAAAAATCGTGTTTGGATCGGACAATGGTCTTGAGGGGATCGAGCCGGTCATCAAGCAATACCACGCGCTCTTCGAAGCGTGCAGTATTCCAGCGCACACACGCAAGATGATCATGGGCGGAACGCTGTCCAGGATGCTGGGGCTACCCGATGGTCATTAAGATATATGAGGACAAGATCTCTCTGGGCCAGGCCGCGGCAGAGCAGGCGGCAATTTCGCTCCGCAGCGCGATTCAGAATAACGGTCGGGCGCGCATCATCGCTGCGACGGGCGCCTCGCAATTCGAATTTCTTGATGCTCTGACGGCGATGCCGGGCATCGACTGGCCCCGCGTGGAAATGTTTCACCTCGATGAATACATCGGCCTGCCGATCTCTCATCCAGCCAGCTTTCGCAAATACCTTCTCGAACGCTTGATCCGCAAGACCGGAATTACCCAGTATCACTTGCTCGATGGCGACGGAGACGTTCCCAAAGTCGTTCGCAAGGTCGCTGCCGAGTTGACTGCCGCTCCCATCGACATCGCCTTTGTCGGAATCGGCGAAAACGGCCATCTCGCCTTCAACGATCCTCCGGCGGATTTCCAAACCGAGGAGCCCTATGTCATTGTTGACCTGGATGAAGCCTGCCGCCGCCAGCAAGTGGGCGAGGCTTGGTTCGCGGATCTCTCCGAGGTTCCCAAGCGGGCAATCTCCATGTCGGTGCGCCAGATTCTGAAAGCCAAGGAAATCATTGCCGTTGTGCCGGACGCGCGAAAAGCGCAAGCCGTAAGGTCCTGCTTCGAAGGGGAGATTAGTCCGCTGGCGCCCGCGTCTACTCTGCGAAGGCATGCGAACACGACTGTTTTTCTTGACCAACATTCCGCCGCTTTGCTGAGCCCGGAAAAACGACAGGCCTTTGCATAGAGACAAACGCCCTGCGCTAGCGGTAATATCCCATTTGTTGGACTTTACAAAAAAGGGAAGGGTAGCAAGCCCGAAGCAGCTCAAGGCAAGGAAGGAGCTAACCGATGGACACCTCAAACAGCACTCTCAACCGCAGAGAATTCCTGCAAAAAGGCGCCGCGGTAGCTGCGGGAAGCGCGGCCGTAGCCGCCGGGGGTCCGGCCATGGCCAGGACGGCGCTTTCCTCCTCGCGCATCGTCGGAGCGAATGACCGCATCTCGCTTGGACATATCGGCATTGGGAATCGCGGGAGCGAACTGGACGGCATCGTGGCAGGGCTCAAGGACGCCAAAAATGTGGAGGTCTCTGCCGTTTGCGACTTATGGGCGCACAACCTCGAGCGCGCCGTCGCCGCTAATCAAAAATACTTCGGCAAAGCGCCGCGCGCCTTGAAACATCCTCAGGAGCTGCTGGCGCTCAAGGACGTGGACGCGGTGATGATTTCCACGCCCGAACATTCCCACTCGGCAATCCTTAAGTTGACGGCGGAAGCGAGCAAGGATGCCTATTGCGAAAAGCCCATGGGAAATGTTCTCGAGGAAGTCAAGGGGGCTCGCGATGCCGTTGTTGCCCGGAATCTCATCACGCAGATTGGCACGCAGCACCGCAGCGAACCGTATCAGCTTGCCGCGCGCGACCTGGTTCGCTCTGGTGTCCTTGGAGATGTTAGTAAGTACGAGATTGAGTGGAATTATCATGGACCACGCTGGCGCGGGCGCCCCGAAGTAAAGATGATTCGTGAACAGGACACGGACTGGCGCGCCTGGCTGATGACCAAGCCCTACCGGCCCTTCGACCCGCAGCTTTATTTCGAGTTTCGCCTGTACAAAGAGTTTTCGAGCGGTATCGCCGATCAGTGGATGAGCCATGGGATCGACCTGTGCCACTTCTTTATGGACGTGGAGCATCCGTACTCAGTAGTTGCGAATGGCGGTATTTTTGCTTGGCATGACGGCCGGGAAAATCCGGATACTTTTCAGGCGCTGTTCACCTACGCCGATGG
>QHYJ01000014.1 GCA_003223255.1 Acidobacteriota bacterium
GAGGTCTACGCTTGAGCAACCGGTTGCTGGCTAATCTGATGGAAGTGGCTTCGATTGTCAATGGTTTTTCAAAGGACGCCGGTCCTTAACGTACGGAGCAACCCTCTGAGCAAGGGTCTCAAGGACCAGTAAGCGCTAGACGTTTTTGGGCAAGCCAGGAGGAGCTTTCTGGACGTAGAAGGCTCTTTGTACTGTCGCACATCGAAGTGCGAGCCTCACTTCAAGCCTAGTTTCGTTCGAGCCACCGCAGGGAAGAAGCAGCACCAGCAAATCGTCTGGGACCTCCCTCGCCCCAAGCGCGGCTGAACCTACGAACATGCTCCTCGCCCCCACAACCGCGCTTCGGTCCTCGGGCCGCATACGCTATGATTTAGCGCCGCACTCGAAGACGCGTGATGCCATCAGCAGCCCCACTCGCCGAAAAAATCCCGCGCAGGCGATGGACCATCGCCCTCCTGCTTGGCATCGGAGTTCTGGTCAACTATTTCGACCGCGTGAATCTTTCCGTCTCCCGCGACGCCCTCGAGGCCACCTTCGGAATTTCCGCCGTCACGTTTGGTTGGCTCTCTGGCGCCTACAACTGGACTTACATGCTGCTCCAGTTGCCTTCCGGCCTGTTGCTCGACCGCTTCGGTGTCCGCCGCGTTGGCATCATTTCCACGGTGATCTGGAGCGTGGCTTGCTTCGCCACGGCAATCTCCACCGGCGTTGCCGGTTTATTCGGCTCGCGCTTCTTGCTCGGAATCGGCGAAGCTCCGACCTTCCCTGGCAATTCCAAAGCCATCGGCTACTGGTTTCCCCAACACGAGCGCAGCCTTGCCACTGCCATGTTCGATTCCGCGGCGAAATTTTCTTCGGCGATCGGAATTCCGTTGCTTGGCATTTTGCTTTTCTATTTCGGTTGGCGCTTGAATTTTGCCGCAACCGGATTTATCAGCCTCGCCTACTTTGCTTTGTTTTACTTTTTCTATCACAATCCCAGCGAAGACGATCTCCTCTCCGCTTCGGAGCGCGATTTCATCGCCCGCGGCGGAGCGCAGCCCGAAGATCGCGGGCGCGCCGCCAAAGGCGCCCCGCTCACTTACTTGCTGCAAAAACGTAAAGTCTGGGGTTTGTGCCTCGGCTTCGCGTCGTACAATTACACTTTCTATTTTCTTCTGACCTGGCTTCCGTCTTATCTTTCCACGGCGCTCCACATCGATTTGTTGCACTCTGCTCTCTACACAAGCGTTCCATGGACTTTCGCCACGCTCACCGACTTGGCTGTGGGCGGCTGGCTCGTCGATTCGTTGATTCAGCGCGGCTGGGATTCTGTTCGCGTTCGCCAGGTCGTGCTCGTCAGCGGAACCTCTTTCGGCCTGAGAATTCTTGGCGCCGCGCAAGCGCACAGTGCCGCCAGCGCATTGTTTTGGATCAGCATGTCCATCGGCGGGTTGTCTGCCGCTTCGCCGGTGGGATGGTCGATCCCTTCCTTGATTGCTCCGCGCGAAAGTGTCGGCACTCTTGGAGGAATTCTGAATTTGTGCAATCAACTTGCCGGAATCGCCGCGCCCGTTGTGACCGGATACGTCATACAGGCCACGCATTCTTTTTCCGGAGCGTTCATCGCCGCCACCGTTTTTCTGCTCATCGGAATAGCCGGTTATGTTTTTCTTCTCGGCCGCATCGAGTCAATTCCAGAACCGGTGTTAACTGGCAGGCTCTCCCTTTTTTGCCGAAAGAACTTGCTACGACCCGGACGCCTTGGGCGGAGTGGTAGAAACCAAGGCGCGGGTGGCTCCGGTGGAAATGCCGCCGTCGACGAGTAGAGTTTGTCCGGTGACGTAGCGGCTGGCTTCGGAGGCAAAGAACACTACCGCAGCATCCAAGTCTTCCGGCTGCCCCGGACGTTTGAGCGGGATCCGGTCGCAAAGATACTCCACCCATTCTTTGTTTTCGTAGAGCACTTTGTTCTGTTCAGTGCGAAACCAGCCCGGCGCGAGGCAGTTCACCGTGACCCCGTACTTGCCCCAGTCATCGGCGAGGCTCATGGTCAACTGCCGAATGCCTCCGCGGCTCGCTCCGTAAGGACCGAGCCCGGCGTAACCGGCAACGCTGGTTACGGAGCCAATATTAATGATGCGACCGTAGCGTCGCCGAACCATTAGGCGCGCGACGGCTTGAGCGACAAAAAAACTGCCGCGGAGGTTGGTATCGAGAATCAGATTCCAATCGTCCCAAGTGACTTCGAGCGCGGGCTTGCGAACATTGCACCCGGCATTGTTCACGAGGATGTCGACGAGGCCAAAAGCGGCTTCGGCGTCTTTCGCAAATTGCTGGATGCTGGCTTTGTCGCGCACATCGAGCTGGAGAGAAACTGCGCGGCGACCGAGCGCTTTGATCTCCGACTCAAAGGCCTGCAGATGATCCCTGTTGCGGCTCGTAAGTACGAGGTCGGCTCCGGACTTTGCCAGCGCGCGCGCCATGTATTGGCCCAGGCCACGGCTCGTGCCGGTGACGATGGCGACGCGGCCGCTCAGATCGAAAAGTGTGCTGCTCATGCGATGGCGCTCATGAAACGGATCCCGGAGTGAGGACCACTTTCATCAGGTTGGGCTCGCGAGAATAGAGGCGCTCAAACCATTGCGGGCCGTCCTCAAGAGGCGCGACAGCCGTGATCAGCGGTTTCACTTTAATGGCGCCGCTGGTCAGAAGTTGGATCGCCCGTGGATATTCTCCGGCGGAAGCGCAAGAACCCTGAATTCGAATCTGGCGTGTCACGACTTTTTGCAGAGGTAAGGTCACCTCCGGAGTGATGTTGCCAACCAGAGTGACGGTTCCGCCTTTGCGGACGGAATTGATGGCGGTACGGACGGTAGCATCGATTCCGACGGCTTCGACGGCGAGATCGGTGCCAGCGCCGTTCGTTCGCTTGAAAATTTCAGCGACAAATTCGTCGCCGGTGGCGTTCAGCGTTTCTGTTGCGCCGACCTCCTTGGCAAGTCTGAGGCGCGAAGCGTCCACATCCGCAATAACAACGGAAGAACAGCCCGCGGCCCGCAGTGCTTGCAGAGTGAGCAGGCCGATCATTCCGGCGCCGATAACGAGAGCTTGAGTCCCGGGAGAAACTTGCGAGAGGGACACCGCATGGACCGCGACGGCCACAGCTTCGAGCGTGGCGGCTTCGGAAAAACTGAGAGCGTCTGGAAGTTTGTAGGCAATGCGCTGCGGAACGATGACGTATTCGGCGAAAGCTCCCGCGCAGCGGTAATCTCCGCAGGAAACGCCAAGCACCTGGCGGCGGTCGCAAAGATTGATTTCGCCGCGGGAACAATACGGGCAGGTACCGCAAGAAATCGTAGAATCGAACGTGACGCGATCGCCTTCGGACCAACCCGTGACTTGCGGGCCAAGGGCGGCGACGCGGCCAGCCGCTTCGTGGCCCATCACGATGGGAGGGATACGACGGCCGGAGGATCCGTCGTAGCCGTGGACGTCGCTGCCGCAGATGCCGCAGGCCGCCACGTGAATCAGGAGTTCGCCGCGACCGGGAATAGGTGTGGGAAGCTCGGCAATTTCCAGACGCCGGTATTGGGAAAGAAGCATTGCTTTCATAGGGATGTCAGGAGCGTGCGACCATTTTTGCGGATTCGTTCAAATAGACGTACGCTCCCCTTTATGCCTGAGCGGTCAAGAAATGTAAAGTTTACTCGTAGAATTGTGGCGATTTTTTCAGTGTTTTCCATTGTTCGCCGTCGTGGCCGAAGACGCTCAACTGGACTTGTTCGCTCCACAATGTCGAGCAACTTGCGCGTGCTGGCGAGAAGCTGAGGTTCGTTGTCGTCCTGGGGCGAAGCTTTGCGGTCCATGGTAAAGAGGCGCTGCATCATGACCGCGTCAATAGCGAGAAGCACGGGGCCGGTGCGCGGAAGGCGCACTAGAACTGATTGATGGCCCGGCGCGTGTCCGCTGGTTTCAAGCAGAGTCAGGCCGGGTAACAGTTCGGTGTCGCCATCGGCGAAGCGGTAGCGAAGCGCGGGGTGATCCCAGTGAGCCCGCGCAGAAGCAAATCGCGCATGGCCGTTGCGGGCGATTTCGTAATGTCCGCGCTGCACGATGAATTCGGCGTTGGGAAAAGAATCGTGAAAACCAGCGTGGTCAACATCGAAATGCGTGCAGATGACGGTGTCCATTTCGTCTGGCCGGATACCGAGTTCGGCGAGGTGATCGAGGACATTTTTTTCGTTCGCGGCGGGCGGCGTTCCAGGCTGGCGCGCGTCGGCAGCCATGCCGGTGTCGATCAGGACGTGCTTGTTGTCGCTGGTTTCGACGAGGTAGCAAGGCAGGACCATTTCCATAGAGCGGCCTGGTGCGAGCGGAATAGTGGTCGTCGAGAGTTGCATGAGATAAAGTCTGCGGAGCGCGGTGGCATGCATGGTCGCGTGGTATCCTTTTTTGTTTGGTTGGAGTTGCGGGCAACGCCGGTAGGACAGGCCGTTTCTTACCCGAAGCGGAGTCGTACAGTGAATTCCGCGAGGAGAGGCGGCTGTCTTCCCGACGTTAGTATATCATATTTATTAACGTTTATCTAGTAGTATCGGATAGCAATGTCGTGGGGCAGTTTGAATTTTGACGTTTTGTGTCACGGATAACTGCCCCACTACGCGGCAAGGCCCAAGCCGGATCGAGGCGAATGAATCTGATTTTCATCAGGAACCGCCCGGTATTCGCGGCACTGGCTGCGCTAGTGCTGAGTTTTTCAGGCGTCATAGCGCGCGCGCAGAACAGTTCTCCGAAGCGAGAAGACCGGATCACCATTGTCGGGACCGTGCGAGATGAACAGGGGACAGCGGTCGCGGGAGCGGCGGTACGACTGATAGGGAAAGACGTTCGGTATTCCCTTGAAGTGAAGAGCGGGCCAGACGGTACGTTTACGCTTTCGATTTCTGCACGCGGAACCTACACGTTGTGGGCACAAAAAAACGGACGTCGTAGCAACGCTGTGAGTTCGCTTGTGTTGGCACCGGGGGACAAGAAGCAAATCGAACTGGTGATGGATCCCTCATCCCCCAGCATGGAATTCGATGACCAGCCGAATTTCTCGGTGGCGGGCGTCACGGATTGGAACAACACGGGGATTCATGGGTCGGACGCGAGCCAGCGAACGAGCGAAGCGCTGGTGAAGGAAACACTTTCGCTGAAGCCGGCGGGCGCTACTGATTCAAAGGCGGGCCCCGGGGCCGAAAACTTTCGCGACAGCGAAAAAGAATTGCGTGAACAACGCGAGCGAGTGAAGAAACTGCTCGCGAGCACGGAAACGGCGGATGCGCATCGAAAGCTAGCAGAATTGGACGAACGATTGGGCGATCCGCTGGAGGCGGTGCACGAGTACGAGCGCGCCACACAGATGGACCCCAGCGAGCAAAACTATTTCGAATGGGGCACGGAGCTGCTCCTACACCGCGCAGACCAGCCGGCTGTGGAAGTTTTCACGAAAGGAACTCGATCACACAGGCGTTCGGCCAGGATTCTGGCGGGGCTGGGCGTGGCGCTCTACGCGGGGGGAAACTCCGAAGAGGCGGCGCGGAAGCTTTGCGAAGCGGCGGACTTGAACCCCGCGGACCCCGCAGCGTACTTGTTCCTGGGAAGAATCGAAAGGGCTGTGCCGGCGGTGCTGCCGTGCAGTGAGGAAAAACTGGCGCGGTTTGCGAAAGACCAGCCCGAGAATGCGCTGGCCAATTATTATTACGGGATTGTTCTGTGGAAGCGGAGCCGCGGAATGGAACAATCAGGCGGTGTGCAGCAGGCGGAAGCGCTGCTCGAAAAAGCAACGGCGATCGATCCCAAGTTTGGCGAAGCTTATTTGCAGCTGGGGATTATGCATTTTGCGCAAGGCGAACTCGAACAAGCGATTCGCGGGTACAAGAAAGCATCGGAGGCAAGTCCGCAACTCAGCGAACCGCATTATCGATTGGGGCTGGCCTACCGGCGAATGAACGAAGAAGCAAAAGCGGAGCAGGAATTTCGCGTGTACGAGGAGATGCAGAAAGCCGAGACCGCGGCACTGGAGAAAGAGCGGCGGGAGCTGCGGCAGTTTCTAATTATTTTGAAAGACCAGCGACCGGCAACGCCACGCTGATGTGCAAGTCAGAGAGGCAATTCCTCAGGGGCCAAAGGCCATCTGGCCCACAGAGTCCAGATGGTCAGAGCTGAAGCTTCGACGTCCTAAACGGTATTTGTGGAATAGCCTCTATTTTGACTTAGGTCCAGCGTGATGTACGATGCCGGAGCCCTCGCGGATGGTGAAGATCTGGTTGGCCTACTTCGATGAGATCGACAGTTTGAGCTTTTCCCAGGCCGAAATGCAGGCGCAGGTCGCTCTGCGACATGACGCTGGTGCCGCTGTGGACTTCGTCCATCTGGACGTGCTTGCCGGTGACGACACGAACGCGAGCGCCGATGGCCGTGCGATTGCATTTCGTACCAAGCAATTTAATTTTGATCCAGTTTTGCTGATTGCCACCATCGTTGCGTAGGAGCGAAGGCGGGTCGTTCATGTTCAGGATCAGCGCGTCCATGCCGCCGTCGTTGTCGTAGTCGCCGAAGGCCGCGCCGCGGCTGGAGAATCGCTCGCTGACGCCCGGGCCCATTTCGGCCGAAACGTCTTTAAATCTTCCGTCGCCGAGATTTTTGTAAACGAGACGCGGATTCTTGAAGGTCTGGCCAGTCTCGTGTCCTTCGATTTCCGGGTAGACATGGCCATTGATCTGCAGGATGTCCTGCCAGCCGTCATTGTCGAAATCGATGAAGCCACAGCCCCAGCCGACGTACTGATTGTTGATGCCGATGCCGGAAGAAAACGTGACGTCACTGAACGTGCCGTCACCATTGTTGTGGTAGAGGTTGCAGGTATCGTCGGCGAAATTTGTTTTGAAAATGTCGAAGGAGCCGTCGCAGTCGTAGTCGGCAACGGCCACGCCCATCCCAGCTTGCTCGTGGCCATTTTCGCTGTAGGCGCATCCGGCCATGACAGCGATGTCGGTAAACGTGCCGTCGTGATTGTTATGGAGCAGCATGCTGGGCTGCGAGTCCACGGCAACATAGATGTCCGGCCACCCGTCGTTGTCAAAATCATAGGAGACGGCGGTAATAGAATAGCGGGGACCGGGCTTCAGGATTCCCGACTTCTCGGAGACATCGGTAAACGTGCCGTCGCCATTGTTGTGAAAGAGCACGTTGCTATCGCCCGGAAGACCGCGCGGGCCGCACATGGTAGGAATGCCCTTCCACTGGCACTGCGGCGGATCTTCATTCGAAGGAGTGTTTTCCGGATCTAGTTTGATGTAATTGCAGACAAAGAGATCGAGTCGGCCGTCGCGATCGTAGTCCAGCCAGGTACAGCCAGCGCCCCAGCGGATTTTCTCGTCGTAGATATTGGCTTTGCGAGTGACGTCAGTGAAGGTGCCATCGCCATTGTTGTGAAACAGAATGTTGTGTCCCCAGAAGCAGCAGAAGAGATCGTCCCAGCCGTCATTGTCGTAATCGCCGACGCAAACTCCGGTTTGCCAGCCCGTGCGGCCAAGACCGGATCTTTCGGTGACGTCGCTGAACGTGCCGTCGCGATTGTTTTTGTAGAGATGGGAAGTGGGAGCCTTGCCCGGGGGCCATTCGGTGTTGAAGCGCGTTCCGTTGGTCAGATAAATGTCGAGCCAGCCGTCATGATCGTAATCGAAGAAGGCGAGGCCGCTGCCCTTCGCTTCGATGATGTACTTCTTGTGATCGACACCGCCCCAAACATTGCGTGCAATCAAGCCGGCTTCGCGAGCCACGTCGACGAACTGGACGGGAGAGGTTACGGCTCGCTTCGAAACGGATGGATACGGAACTGGAGCAGCTTCAAGGCGCAGAGAGTCGCGCCATTTCCAGAGCGGCGTGGTGAGCGCTTCCAAAAGTGAACCGCCGAGAACGATCAGGGATGAGCCGAGTAAACGCCGCCGAACAAAATTCATTTGCTGGGCACCTTGGGAAAGTTTCCTGGCACGATTCCCGCGCCTTCCTTGACGGCGATGATGCGGTCGCTCGGGACGTTGGTGAGCTTGTCGATCTGGCCGCTGGGCCAGGTAATTTCCAAAGAACCGATCTTGGAGCGTTTTCCCAGGCCAAAATGAATGCGCGGATCGCTGGCGGACATATAGCCCATGCCACCTTTGGATTGTTCGACGTGGGTGACGCCTTCGGCGGTTAGCTTGAGCGAAGAACCAGTCCCATCGCGATTGGACCTGGTGCCGATGAGCAGGATTTCGAGCCAGTGATTGGCGTTGCCGCCATCGTTGCGCAGAAGCTCGGGAAAATCGTCACGATTGTTGGTGGCGATGTCGATGTCCCCGTCGTTGTCGAAATCGGCAGTGGCCAAGCCGCGGCCAGCGATGGGCCGAATAAAGTCCGGACCCAAAGAATCGGACACTTTTTCGAACTGGCCCTTGCCGAGGTTGCGAAACATCAGCAAAGGCTCTTTGTAAGAGACTTCGCTGTGGTACAGGCTGACGTTGTCGAGCATCGCGCCATTCAATTGCAGGATATCCGGCCAGCCGTCATTGTCGTAATCAAGAAATTTCATGGAAACCCCGCTCAGGAGGATGGCTTTGTTGCCGATACCGGACCGATAGGTAGAGTCGTCAAACGTGCCGTCGCGGTTGTTGTGATACAGACGATTCAATTCGAAATCGAGGTGGGTGACGTAAACGTCCTGCCAACCGTCCCCATCCACATCCGCCGCATCGATGCCCATCCCCGCTTCGTAACGGCCATCTTCACTGGCGGCGAGGCCGGAGACGAAGGAAACATCTTGAAACGTACCGTCATGTTTGTTGAGAAAGAGGAAATTCGGCCAAGTATCGTTGGCGATGGCGATGTCCGT
>QHYJ01000149.1 GCA_003223255.1 Acidobacteriota bacterium
CGAATCCGCTCTCTGTGGCTACTTGTCACTGATCGCTTTGACAGGACTGTTGGCTAACCTGATCTTTCACGCGCCGTGGGCAGATCCGATCGCGGCCTTGGCTCTCGTGCCGCTCATCGCGAGGGAAGGATGGCAAGCCATCCACGCCTCTCGACATTGCTGTTGCTGACCTTGTTTTGCCGCAGTCACCACGGCTGCTTGATACTTCTTGTCGATTGCAGCGACTGCCTCTCGATCCTCGCGTGTGGGCGCGCTTACGGCGCTTATTGCCGCGCGCGAAATCATGCCGTGCCCTAGTCCTATTACGACAATCAGCGGCAAACAAGGAAACATGAGCAGGGAAGCTCGCTGATATCCGCTGCTGATCGCCACGCCAATGCTAAAAGCGAGTCTACTTGCTGCAATCAAATGTTCGCTTTTCATTTACGCTCCTCTCAGAATTAAGCTGCAATATACATTCTTGGGCATGGTGGTGACAGTCCCGTCGGCCTCCGCGAATCTGAGCCGGACTCCCACAGCGGGGACCAGCCTTCTTTAAGGTAAGCAGGACTCAGCCCAGCAGCCCGTGGTGCTAGTCGGTGACACAAGTCAGAAGAACGGGCGGGGTCACGTTCACGATCCTGACAAAGGCTTGCAGATCTCCCAATGGTGTCCAAACGGATCGACGACTCGTCCCACTCGCCAACCATGCTGGTTGCTCACAGGCCAGACCACGGTGGCTCCGGCGGCAACTGCTTGGTCGAACGCAGCATCTGGGCCCTCCACGATCAGTAGCAGCCGAACTGACCCACCGCCAAGAGACTCGGGGCTAAAGTTGAGGTGCTGAGGAGACTCGTCGGCGAGCCAGAATTCGGCTCCGCCCGCCGACAATCGAGCCACCACTTCACCGCGCTCGTTCTCGACTCGGAATACCTCGCGAGCTCCAAACGCCGTCTTGTAGAACTCGATCGCTCTGGTTCCGTTTCGGACTGAGAGCAAGGCAACCACCGAGATATTCTGATTCTGCATGACGCGTTGTCCTCTCTTATTGCAACAGAAATTCACGACAGACAAGGAACCGGGGCAAACACGTCGAACGAAGATTACTCGACCATTAAATTCCTCCCGGAGCATGGAACTCGGCCTAACGGACGATTTTCGAATATCTCTGCAACTCTACAACCTGGAACTTATGTCGGAGCTTGGGCAAGCCGCGCCTCGCGATCGTGTTTTCGCTCTTTTTGGCGATTTGCGATTGAGTCGGCCAATATCCAGGCAGCTGCCACCGCGGCAAGGTTGTATGCGTTCCCGCCCCAGACATCATGTCTGTGGGGAAGAGCAAAAATCATAGGCAGTAATGTTAGAACGCTAAAGACTAACAGCATCAGCGCGAGGAGTCGGGCAGCCAGAACGTCCAAAATTCCCGAGAGTATGGCAAGGCCCGCGAGTACGAAGCAAATTCCAGTTACGATCGTCCTCAAGTCTCCTCCCAGAGGCATCCACTTGGGGACGTAAACGGCGAGGTCCTTAACGTCAGTCAAATGCGCCAAGCCGAAGTCGACTGAGCAGACTCCGAATATCCAGCGAGCGACAAGAATCGTTCGCGGCCACGACGGACTGTGCGTTGCCAGGGACGCGTAGACGAGTGCTCCTGCGGCGGGCACGATGAGTTGTGTGCCGAATCCACCCAACACACCGATATATACGGGAATTCGAAAACCAAGTACGTGAGGCGCCGTATAGAATCCCGGATCAGGTCCAGGATGCCGGCAACAACTGATGCTATGCCATACACATAAATTCCGAGTCTCATTTGTTCAACCGAATACGGCTGATCGTTCGCCAGCCGTGAGAACCTCCTAGCTGGTATGCGGCGGAGCTCAGTGCGCTTTGTCAGGTTCATCTTTCACCAGTGTTTCGGTAACGATAAAGTTCACTTCCCAGGTTTTGCCGCCGTCGGCCGAGAATGCCTGTTCAAAATGACACGAATTCGGAGTGATATCTGAGACTGAGAACCGAACCAGAATGGTTCTGTCATTATATGTTTCTTGATCGTAGAACTCACCGCGCCCGTTTTTGAATTCGCCGACTACAGGCGGGCTCAAGGTACCGGTCGCACGGGGAGCAAAATAAATATTCCACTGGTGGGCTTGAGGATTGTAGAGGCGCAGAGTGAAAATCTCGAGGTGGCCTGCTGGACCGTCGGCCTCCACTATGCCCTCGTTGGTGCCATCCCAAATTTTTCGAACCACGTCAGTACCGTTGTATTCCACCCGTGTAGTGGAGTCCGTTAGGGCTTGCCGCAAAATAACATTTACCATATGAACTGTTTTGTGCGATGCTGGACGTGTGAACGCGTCCAGCACTAAGCAGGACACCGCCTTGTTCCGGAAAGTCCTGAGCACCCTTAACGAAGCGCAGCGACGCTGGTTGGTAGGGCGCGAGGCGCTACGGCGCGGGCGAGGCGGCATCGAGCGAATGGTGGAAGCGAGCGGCCTTTCGAAGCCAACCATTCTGAAGGGAATCCGCGAGCTTGGTGCCAAGCGAAAGCTCGCCGTGGAAGGAGGAAGAGTACGAAAGCCAGGAGGGGGACGGAAGCCAATCGAAGATCGTGATCCGCATATCACTCGGTTGCTGGAACAAGTGATGGCTGAAAGCACGGTCGGTGATCCGATGTCTCCGCTGAAATGGAATAGCAAGTCGACCTACCAAATCCAACAACACTTGGCGAGTCAAGGTCATCGGATCAGCGAAGACACCATACAGCGAAGGCTGCGGAAACTCGACTACTCGCTGCAAGCCAACCGCAAGGACAAGGAGGGCAAATCGCACGCTGACCGGGACCGGCAGTTTCGTTACCTCAGTGAGACCGCCAAACGGTTTCTGAGGCTAA
>QHYJ01000151.1 GCA_003223255.1 Acidobacteriota bacterium
TTCGAGGATCCCCGCTTGGAGGGAGTCACCGCCTTCCGAACCTCCAAGAAGGTTTTTGGGCGTGAGTGGACCATCGTGGTCACGCGCAGCCAGGAGTTGCTCGACGGACAGCTCCGCGGCATCGCGCAAGTGCTCCGGAAGCGTCGCCGGGCCTTATCCGAGCTGCAGTGGAAACTCAAGCGGAGCCAGGAGCCCGGGGCCAAGGGCAAGGGTTACACCTTAAAGAGTCTCCAAGCTCATGCCCAGAATCTCTCCTCGGGCCAGTACATCCAGAAGATCCTGCGGGTAGAAATCCAGCGGCGGCGAGGAAAGCTCCAGTTCAACTATCACACCGATGCACCCGCTCTGGAGAGGCTCATGGCCACCACCCTGGGAAGAAGGATTCTGTTCACCGACAACCACGAGTGGACCACCGAGGAGATTATTCTGGCTTATCGCAGTCAGCATCATGTGGAGGCCGCCTTCCGCACCATGAAGAATCCTCACTTCGTGGGCTGGGAGCCCCTGTATCACTGGACCGATCAGAAGATCCGCGTCCATGCCCTCTACTGCGTGATCGCCCTGACTCTGGCCGGGTTGCTGCAGCGCGAAGCGCACCGTGCCGGCCTGGAGCTCAGTTTGGAGGCCATCGCTCGGGAACTTTCCTCGATCTGCGAAGTCATCAATCTCTACGCCCCGATTTCGGGGAAGGCGGGCCGCTTTCGAGCGGCCACTACCTACACCGAGCCGACCCCCACGAGCAGCCGTCTCGCCGAAATTTTCCGATTGGACGATTGCAAGGCGCGTTAGTAACTACGCCGGCTGGCGCCTCCGATAGGCCTCACAGCCGCGCCAGGCTTGATGTTTTTCGCTCTGCTGGGTTCCAACCGACGATAACCCGGAAACTCGCGCTAGGAGTAGGGACCCGCAGGTCTTTGCTCTGTAGCAAAATCCAGCCGGAGGACAGGTGTGCTCGCTTGCGTCGCGTTCAGGCGTATGTTGAGTGACCAAGCGAGACCGAAGGCAGGAAGAAAGTCAAACCCGCACGCTAACACCCTGAGAGTGCGACCCGATTCGTCGCGGGCTCGATCTATGTGCCCGCAGGCGGGAAGGGGGTTAGATTAGTTTGGGGGGGGTTGGAGGCGATTGAGGATTCGTTGCGCGACGTCGCGCACTTCCTGGACGCGTTTGCTTGCGGGACCGCTGGGGTTCAGTTTCAAGTAAGTGTCCAGGTCCTGGAGCTGCTCTTGATAATTTTGCCGCCGGGCGCAAGCATCCGCCAGGACCAAGTAGGCGTCAGCGTCGTTGGGGTTGCGCACAAGGGCCTCGCGAGCGCTTCTTTCCGCTTCATCGGTGCGGTCCAGGCGCAGAAGCGCCATTCCCAGAATTACATAGCCATCCGCCGCGTTCGGATCGAGCTCCAATCCCCGCCGGGTAACGGCTTCCGCTTGCGTGGGATTGCCTTGCAGATAGTATAGGTAGCCGATCCCAAACTCGGCCCGGGCGTACCGTCCACCACTTAAAGTAGCTGCCGCTTGAAAAGCGTGCATCGCTTCCTGCGGATGGCCCAAATCCGTTTCGACCACTCCTTGATGATAAAAGGCTTCAAAGTAACCGGGGAAAGCCCGGACGGCTTTCGCAAAGTGGCTCAGGCTCTGAGTGAATTGCTGCTTGGCCAAGCTTAGCAGCCCTTTTCTGTACTCGTCTTTAGCTTTGCAGGGAATCATAAGCTCTCGCGCCGACACGGTATTGGCGTTCCCGAGCGCCGGCGCTGGTTCATAGGGAGTGAGGCGAAGCTCAAGCTGGAGAGACGAGCCGTCGAACTGGGCGAAGCTTCGGTAAGGCTCGTAACTCTGCTCATCGATACTGATTTCGTAAGTGCCAGGGGGCAGCCCCTGGACCTCGAAATGGCCATCATAGTCGGTGAGGACGCTGCGAAAAACGCCGGCATCGTGCGATTTCAGGTTGACCGCCACTTGGCTCGCAGGCTGGCCCCCGGACAAATACGCAGTGCCGGAGATTGTTCCGTCATATCCCTGTGGAGAGGTTCCTTGCGTAGAGGGGTCTTGGGCGCGAACACCTGAGGTACAGAGAAGCAACACAACGGCTACGAGGATAACGAAGGTTCTATTCGACCGAAGAGCCAAAAGAAATCTTGGCTCTAGCGTCATACCTGTACTTCCTGATGGCTTGCACCGCATCTCGACCTGCAGCGCACTTTTGAGGTGTGTCCTCGGGGACTTGGCGGTCGAGGGAGTGAATTATTGCGGTCCCGAGGTACCTGGCCCTAATCTGACCTGGTTTCGTAGTGACTTCCCGGGTCCCGTTTTGCACCGGTCTCCCTGATGGCAACCGTCGCGTGCGCAGACCTGTGGGAGGAAGGAGCACGGCCCGTACCAAAATCATCGGTTGAGTGTTCTGCAAGGCGCTGGAGAGGACCTCTAGGATGGCCCGTGCCTAGGCAGCTCCATCTTCTTTCGTTTCAATCAAGAGCGCGGGCTACTTTCCACAGACAAGTCGTTGCTGTAGCGTTCTAAATACTACTGCAATTCCCAACTTGTCCGAAGTGAACCGCAAGATTGTCTCAGGCAGTGACGCTTTTAGGCACTTTTATGCAAATTGATTCACAATGAGAATTGCAGGGCGGCGTTTCTCAGCAGTAGCTGGCCCCAAGGACAGGACAGACTCTCCTTGAGGACTCTTCCCAGAAGGCTCTCAAAGTAGATGCACGCGGCCATGCGATCGCGCACGCGCTGGTCATTCTTCAACACCGACATGCAGTTGCGCACGGACATGACCGCAGGGATCTGCATTTCGCACGCCGTGACTGCCCCGTGGGATAGCGGCCCGCCGCTTTCGGTGATCACAGCGCGCGCCGAATAGAAAAGGGGCGTCCAAGTTGGGTTGGTTGTCCGAGCCACAAGTACGGCGCCTTTCGGGAACACCATAAAATCTTCCATGCCTCGGACCAGGAAAACTGGTCCTTCTGCCTCGCCGGGACTTCCCGGCAGGCCGGTCAGAGTGCGTCCTGCAACAGGTTCCGCGGGGGCTACGCCGAGGACCCACTCCGGGGCTTGTTCCCTGGCGCGCACGTAAGGTTGCTTTTCTTCGAGGATTTTTCCCGTCCGCGAGCAGCTTGCCGCAACGTTCCATAGCGGCAGCGTTCATTCCTCGGTCGCCGGTATCCTTATCGCGGACGACGGGAATCCCGGTGAAAAACATTCTGTTCTTCTGGAGTTGCGCTGCAATCAGTCGATTTGTAAACGAACCCATCCACGGCGCCATTGCGGTGCAGCCCGACATACAGAATTGGCCCGGCTTTCGGCAAACGCTCCCGTCCAATCAGTTGGATTCGCGTGAAGTACGCCCGCACACAAACTGTGGAGAGCAACGTGTACCAAGAGTCAGGCATGAGGCTCCCCGGGTCCAGCGGCCAGGTTTGTTAGAGTCTTCCCGGCGCGCATGGTCAGTGGTTCTTGGTGTTCAGTAACGTTTGGCTGGCAACCGATCCCGGGTCGGCCAAGAAACGAGCGACTGTCGGCCCCACGGAGATGCAAGACAAGGCCAGGTGTCCGCAAGGAGAATCCAACTTCACGATCGGGGCACGCGCGGCAGCAGCGAAGCTGATGGCAGGTTCGGGTGTCACCATGTGGTCTTCGGGCGAGACAATGACCAAGAGCTTTGAACGCACTTTGCCCTCCGCCTGTTCCAAGGTCATGCCAAGTTCACCCGGAATATCGAGCGCGATAATGGCTTGTCGCTGGCGAATTCGATCGCACGCCGCTCCGCCATTCCCCTTGGCGCTATTCCTTATCTCCGTGAGAAGAGCGTTAAATTCCTCTGGCTTGGTCTGCGCTACGCGATACGCCGGGGAGGTGAGATTCATGGAGCCGATTTCTTCCACAAGGCCGAGACTGCGATCCATTGGCTCCGTGGGATGTCCGTGATTCCAGGCCGGGTCCAGCTCCATGGCGTCGATCTGGGAGGTCCACAACAACTTATCGAAAGAGGTGGACTGCGGCGAGCCGGCCATAGGGATTAGCAAATCCATGAAGTCGGGATAAGCCACGCCCCATTCAAACGTTTGCATGCCGCCCATGGAGAGGCCCATAACGGCGCGCAAGCGCGACAAATGGAAAACGTCGGTGGCGAGGCGATGTTCGGATTCCACCATGTCGCGAATGGTGAACTCCGGGAACTTCAAAAGTGGCTGCGACTTGCTATTAGAGGGCGAGGACGATACGCCATTACCGATCGCATCGACGAGAATTACGAAATAGCGGCTGGTATCAACGACCTTTTCTGGCCCGACGAACTGCAGCAAATCTTCGGACTTGCCGCCCAGCCAGGTGGGCCAGAGGACGGCGTTCGACTTTTCCGCATTGAGCTTGCCGAGCGTACGATAGCCGAGACGGAAACCATGGATGATGGCACCATTTCGCAAATGGAAGTCCCCAAAGTCGGCGAATTGTTGAGCTCCTTCTGATTGGGCCGTTTGCACGGTGGCAGAAGAAGTCCCGGACAAAACGAGGACCAGGGAAGCGAGTGCGACGAATCCGAGTGGATGTTTCATGCCCCGCATTCTACTTCAGAATGGAAGGAGGCTGGTTTATAGAGAGCAGTGCCGGGGCAATCGGTGACCTCTGTCTTCGGCTTGTCCAAACATGAAGAAAGCCGGGCGCGAGCCCGGCTTCTGGATTACGATATGTATGTTTGTTCTTCGCAAAGTGACCATGGCAACGCTTAAGTGAAGCCACGATCCCTCAGGCCTAAAGGCCTGAGCTACAGCCCGGGATGACCAACCGGAGCGCGAGTTCCTAGAACCGCCAGCGGACGCCGCTAGAGACGCGCAGGTTATTTTGCAACTTGCGACCTCCTCCGCCTGCGGGTTCCGAAAAGTTGGTCATGAGATAGTCGATCGGCCCGACGCGCACCGACAGGTGACCGCGAAACGGAACGTCCACGCCTCCCCCAAGCCCCATCGCAAAGGAGTTGTGCGATCCCGTCAATGCAAAGCTGCGGGTATGGGCCAGGCCGATAAGCTCCTCAGCAAACGGCGCAAAGCGGTTGAAATGGCGAACATAGAGCTGCGGCCCGAACAGATAAGTGAACATATCCGCGTTGACGCTCGCGCTGCCGATCTGCCCTATGTGATAACCGCTGAATTGGCCGGTGATTCCGTACCAACTCCGGGGATTGTACGCAAAAGAGGCAGAGCCTCCATTGGCGTTGAAGCTCGGAAAACCAGTGGTAGCGGGATTAGCACGAATGTAGGAATACTCGACGGACACATCCTTTGATCCGGACTCCTGCGCTACGGCCGGCAGGGTGCCGAGGACAAAGAGCGCCACGAGGTACGCTAATTTGCGCATAGATAGCCTTCCTCCCATGCTTGCTGTTTTAGGATTGCTTGGATTGAGGACTGTGAGGTATCCAAGGAGGCGGGACAGGGCTCGCGATTGAAGACATCACCGCCTGTATTTTCGATGCCGTGGTTCTGTGAGGGGTTGCTGCGCGGTTTGGCCTCTATCCCGTTGATCCCAAGGAACATCGTGCGCGCGCCTGCCCCATTTTTTCTGGCGTGAGAGATGGAAAATGACGCAGGTCTGTTGCTTACGGAACCGTCGAGCCAATTGGGCCGCAGTAAATTGCTCTGTGCCTCGCGTAGGGGAGGAGTTGGTGTAGAATGCACGCCGCCCGGGAACTCCTCGAGATCACCCAGAGTCAAGCAGCAAAGATGGCCGGATGAGAATCGGGCCCGTTCCCTAATGATTCTTCCGCGGGGAAATTCGCAACGCGAGGTTGGCGTTTCCCTGCGGCTCAGGAGAGAGCGACCATGCACGACGAGCAAACAAATCGGAACCTTGCTCTGAAAATACGGGGGCTTTCGCGAGTGGGTCTCATGCTGCTGCTTTTCTTTTGCACCACGGGAACTACACGGGCGCAATCGCAGAAACCTCTGCTCCTGCGCGATCCTTCCGTAAGCAAGACGCAGATCGCGTTCAGCTACGCGGGCAGCATCTGGGTTGCGAACCGCGACGGCAGCAATCTTCGCCGCCTGACCAGCGGCGGCCATGAGGAGAGGCCCCTCTTTTCGCCCGATGGTTCGCAGATCGCCTTCACAGGTAACTACGATGGCACGCGCGCGGTGTACGTCGTGCCGGTTGCCGGAGGCGAGCCACGCCAACTGACGTATCATCCGGCGGACGACGGTGTTGTGGGTTGGACGCCGGACGGAAAACATGTGCTGTTCGGTTCAGCGCGAGCGGCTTTTGCCTCCGGGGTGTTGCAGCTATTTACTGTTCCTGTCGAAGGCGGATACGCGTCGCAGGTGCCCCTGGTCCGAGCTTCGGAGGCGTCGTTCTCTCCGGAAGGAACGCGCATCGCCTATGTGCCTAACATCCAATGGCAGCGCGCCTGGAAGCGCTATCGCGGCGGGCAAACCAAGCCCATCTGGATCGTCAATCTTGCCGACTCCAGCGTGCAGGCCACCATTCCCCGAGACAATTCGAATGATTTTAACCCGATGTGGGTCGGGGACACGGTTTACTTTCTCTCGGATCGAAACGGCCCCGTTACGCTGTTTTCTTATGACGTGAAGTCGCAGCAAGTCAAGCAAGTGGTGAAAAACGACGGGTTCGACATCAAGTCTGCGGCCGTCGCGGCTGATGCCATCGTCTACGAGCAATTCGGCTCGCTGTATTTGCTGGACCTGAAATCGGGAAACGAACGCGCGCTGGACATTCATCCGGTGGCCGACCTCGCGGAAG
>QHYJ01000152.1:0-32359 GCA_003223255.1 Acidobacteriota bacterium
CTCTTGAAGCTACGCCAGTCTAAGCCCGCAGAATCCTGCTGCAAAGGATTAAATTTTTTCACCTGCGTTTTTAAAGCGCAGCTTGTCGGTCACGACTGACTGACGTTGCGGCGAAACATGGCCAGCGCTATGATGCGTCGCGCGAGAATTATCATTTGTCTGAACTGCCGGAGTTGCCGTGCGGTCACGCCTGAGATTTGCGATCATTCTTCCCTGGTTCGTTGCGTTGTTTCTGGCAACTGTATTCTCCATCGCTCAGGAGCGCCCCATCGTTCTGAAAGCCTCGACCGTCCTCGATGGCAAGGGGAAAGTTCACCACAGTACGATCATCGTTGTAGAAGGCGGAAGGATTGCGCGCGTCGGCGGAACCGCGCCGCAAGGCGCTGTCACCTACGATCTCTCCAGGCTGACCGTTTTGCCCGGCTGGATTGACGCGCACGTCCATCCCGACTGGCATTTCGATGCCACCGGCAAACTCGCTGGCGAAAACGAGCCTAAAGAGAAGACCGCCCTCGCCGCGGCCGCAAACAGCTGGAAAATGCTCGCCGGCGGCTTCACCACGGTGCAAAGTCTTGGCTCTCCGCTCGACAACGACCTCCGCGACGCCATCGAACGCCGCGGCTTGCCCGGCCCGCGAATCCTCACTTCGCTCGACCCGATCTTTGGTCGTGGTGACTCGACCGGCACGCCTGACGAACTTCGCGCCCTTGTTCAAAAGCATGTTCAAGATGGCGCCGACGTCATCAAGATTTTTGCCTCCGGCAGCATCCGCGAAGGCGGCAAACCCACGCTCTCGCAGGATCAGCTCAACGCCATTTGCGATGAGGCGAAGAAAGTGGGCCTGCGCACCGTCGTGCATGCTTACGGTCCTTCGGTACGTATGGCCTCGATCGCCGGATGCACGGAAGTCGAGCACGGCCTCTACGCCACCGACGACGATCTGCACTTTCTCGCCGAGCACGGCACCTACTTCGATCCGCAAGCTGGGCTGGTTATCCAAAATTATCTCGACAACAAATCGCATTACCTCGGCATCGGGAACTACACGGAAACTGCCTTTGACACCATGACGAAGGTGTTGCCGGCATTTCAGGAACTCTTCCGCCACGCGATCGCCATGCGCGGGCTTAAAGTTATTTTTGGCACCGACGCGGTCGCCGGCGCGCACGGCCACAATGCCGAGGAATTTCTCTATCGCGTGCAGACTTGCGGTCAGGATCCCATGGCTGCACTGGTTTCCGCCAATTCGCTGGCTGCCGAGGCTCTTGGGCTGCAAGACCGCGCTGGCTCCATCGCTCCGGGCCTCGACGCCGACATCATCGCGCTCGATGGCGACCCCCTGAAGGACATCACCGCCGTGCGCCGCGTCGTTTTCGTGATGAAAGGCGGAAAGGTCTTCGTGAATCTGCCTGTCGGAACAGGAAAACCGTAGAAGTCGTGACGACGAGTACACGGGTCCCGGGCACCCTGCCGTCGATTGTTCCATATTTATGGCATCGGTCGGATAATGCCAATGATGAAAGAGCAAGCCGTTCGGACAACGGTTGATATCCCGGTTTCTTTGTATCGCAAACTCAAAGAGCAAGCTGCAGCGCAAGGCCGCTCAGTCCGGGAGTTAATCCTCTTGGGTCTGCGAGTCAGCCTGGTCAAGGACAAGCATCCTCGTACCGCCCGAGTTAAGTTCCCCGTCATAGTTTCAGACGCCCCCAAAGTGGACCTCACCAACGAACCGATTTATGAGCACGTTGAATTTCCTTGATGCCAATGTTTGGCTTTCGCTTCCGGGGCAGGTTTAAAGCTCGTTACGTTTGACCGTGGGCTTCGCACGCGGGGGGGGTTGAAGTTCGTGTGTTGTGACATCCACAGGCGTAAATTCCACAGCCAGGCACAAGCCATAGGCGCGCAATGACCGTCAGAGCTCTTTCTCTATTCATTCCTTTAGTTTTGTTCTTTGCCATTCCTCCCGCGGATGCTCAGTGGTGGAAGGTGCAAGCCAACGGAATTGACACCAATCTCCGCGGCGTTAGCGCCGCATATACTCCGGATGCAAAGGGTGTGCCGGTCCCTGTCGTTTGGGCCTCCGGCTCCAACGGCGTGATCCTGAAATCGCTCGACGAAGGCAAAACGTGGCAGCGTTTGCGCGTCAAAGACGGCGACGCGCTCGATTTTCGCGGCATCGTGGCGTTCAATGCGTCGACGGCCTATCTCATGTCCAGCGGCGAAGGCGAAAAATCCCGCATCTACAAAACCACCGACGGCGGCGAAACCTGGAAGCTCGAATACTCCGACACCCGCAAAGAGTTTTTTCTCGATTCCATCGCCTGTCTTTCCGAACAAGAGTGCCTGGCCCTCGGCGATCCAATGGAAGGAAAATTTCTTTTGCTCAAAACTTCCGACGGCGAGCACTGGAATCCTCTGCCTGCCGGCAATATGCCTCCGGCCTTGGGAGGAGAAGGCGCATTCGCGGCCAGCAACACATGCCTTGCGCTCGAGGGAAAGAAAGAGATTTTCTTCGCCACGGGCGGGCCGGCCGCCCGCGTCTTCCACTCGCCCGATGGCGGCCTCACGTGGACCGTGACGCGAACGCCCCTCTTGCAGGGCAATCCTTCGTCCGGAATCTTCTCCATCGCTGTAGACAGCGACAATCGCGTCTTCGTATTGGGCGGAGACTACAAGGAAGCAGACTCTTCCGAACACGTTGCCGCCACTTCGGCCGACGGCGGAAAGACCTGGCAACTCGCTATGAAGCAACCCCGCGGTTTCCGCTCCGCCGTGGCTTACGTTGATAAGGGTCGCTGGGTCGCCGTCGGACCAACCGGAGAAGACCTCACCAGCGATAACGGCATTCATTGGAAGCATAGCGATTCGTTGAATCTCAATGCCGTTGTGATTCTGGATATTTGGACCGGCTGGGCGGTGGGGGCTCATGGCACAATCGCGCGCTTCGTCGTCAATCACAACCGCTAAAATCCGGCGTCGTCATTCGCGCCGCAATCCCCGCCCGAGCGTTGCCCAACTAACCCCGAAAGGTATAGTCTCGCGCGTGCAAACGGAACGTCCCATGGACTTTCGTAAAATTTCTTCCCTGACACTTTGGAGGTAGCCATGGCAGATTCACCGGAAAGCAGCAAAGGCACACAGGAACCGAGGGCCAATTTTTGGTCCGCTGGCCGCCGCACCTTTCTGCAAGGCGC
Source organism: Acidobacteriota bacterium (assembly GCA_003223255.1). Taxonomy (GTDB): domain Bacteria; phylum Acidobacteriota; class Terriglobia; order Acidiferrales; family UBA7541; genus Acidiferrum. The sequence continues at coordinate 3,195 of QHYJ01000152.1, forward strand.
TGCCGCGGCCGCTGCGCTGACCGCCATGCCTCGCTGGGCGCAAGCGCATCCTGACGATTTCGCCGTCATTCGCGCCGAAATCGAAAAGCGCCACGACGAAGCCGTGAAGCGCCTGCAAACCTGGATTCGCCAGCCTTCCATCGCCGCCGAAAATCGCGGCATGAACGAAGGCTGCGAGCTGATGATGCAAATGCTCCGCGAAGCAGGTTTCAGCGGCGTCAAGAAAATGCCCAGCGACGGCCAGCCCGGCGTGTTCGCGACTCTCGACACGGGCGCCCCCAAAACCCTCGGCCTCTATTTCATGTATGACGTGAAGCAGGCCGATCCTGCCGAATGGTCTTCTCCGCCGTTCGAAGCCGCGCTCCTCGACAAACCCGGCTTGGGCAAAATCATCATGGGCCGCGGCGCAGTCAACCAGAAGGGCCCAGAAGCTACGCTGCTCGCGGCGTTTCACGCCATTCGCGGCGCGGGCAAAAAAATGCCCATCAATCTCGTTTTTGTGGCAGAAGGCGAAGAAGAAATCGGCTCGCCGCACTTTCCGCAAATCGTTCGAAGCCCCGAAGTGGCCGCGGCGCTCAGAAAGTGCAGCGGCGTGTTCATGCCCTTCGCCTCGCAGGGGCTCAATGGCGAGGTGTCGATATTCCTCGGCGCCAAAGGCGTCATCGAATGCGAATTGACCTCCAGCGGCGAACGCTGGGGCCGCGGCCCGCGTAAGGACGTGCACTCCAGCAACAAAGCGCGCCTTGACAGTCCCGCGTGGCATCTGGTCGAAGCGCTCGCTTCTCTGGTCTCTCCGGACGGCAACGATCCCGCCATCGAAGGCTACACGGCCAAAGTTCGCCCGCTCTCCGACGTCGAGAAAAAAATGATCACCGAAGCGGCCCACCGCATGAACGAAGCGGAAGCCAAAAAGCTCCTCGGCGTCCAGCACTGGGTTCGCGATGTCAGCTTTCAAGAATCGCTCGAGTTGCTCGTTTCCCGTCCCACGGTAAACATTGAAGGAATCGTCGGCGGCTATACCGGTCCCGGCGGCAAGACCATTCTTCCCGGCAAAGCCGTCGCCAAGCTCGACCTCCGCCTCGTTCCGGACATGACCGCCGCCGAATCTCTCTCCATGCTCAAAGCTCACCTGGCGAAAAAAGGTTTTGGCGATATCGACGTGAACATGACCGGGGGCTACGATCCCACGTCCACACCTGCCGATTCCGCCGTCATTCGCGCGGCCACCGCCGTGTACAAAAAGAATGGCATCGACCCCGTGATTCTTCCGCGGCTCGCTGGTTCCTGGCCGGGCTACGTTTTCACGGGCGACCCGCTTCGCCTGCCCGCCGGACATTTCGGACTTGGTCATGGCAACGGCGCGCACGCGCCCGATGAGTATTACGTCATCGAATCCAGCGATCCCAAAGTGCAGGGCATGGATGGCGCCGCGCTCTCGCACGTCGAGTATCTCTACGAACTGGCGCAAGCGAGCTCAAGCGCCGCCTCGTGACTGTGACTTCTCAAGAAAACTCGAGCGTGCCGTCTTCGCCCAGCAGCGGCCTCGCTCGCCATCTTGGCCTTTTCGGCACCACCATGGCGGTGATGGGCGGCATCATCGGCGCGGGAATTTTCATCAATCCTTATCTTGTCGCCGAGCGCGTCCATAGTTCGTTCCTCATCCTCTCCGTTTGGATTGCAGGCGGCATCGTCGCGCTCCTCGGGGGCTTCATTTACGCCGAACTCGCCGCGCGCCTGCCTGTCGTCGGCGGCCAGTACGCTTATCTCCGCGAAGCGCTCCATCCCGGGGTCGCGTTTCTTTACGGCTGGGTGTTGCTGCTCGTCATTCAAACCGGCGGCATGGCCGCTGTCGCGGTCACCTTCGCGCGCTATTTTCTCGAACTCACCGATTGGTCCATCAGCGATTCCCTTGTCGCCGTGTCCGCGCTCGCTTTGCTTACCGCCATCAACTGCTTCGGCGTCCGGGCCGGCAGCCGCGTGCAATCCGCTATGACCCTTACCGCCGTCGCCGCCATCGCCCTGCTTGAACTCTTCAGCTTCTCTTGCGGCGGCGCATCGCAAATTTCATTTCGCCCGATTCTCGATCAGCGGCCATCCCTGAACCTCGCGCTCGCCTTCGGCTCGGCAATGACTCCCGTCCTGTTCGCCTACGGCGGATGGCAAACCTCCAGCTTCCTCGGCGGCGAAGTCCGCGATCCGCGCAAGACGCTTCCGCGCGGACTCGTCCTCGGCGTTCTCGGTGTCATCGCCGTCTATACTTCCGTGAATTTCGTCTACGTTCGCGCTCTCGGCCCCGCCGGACTTGCTGCTACAACCACTCCGGCCTCCGCCGTCATGCGCGGGGCCCTCGGTCCTCGCGGTGGCGCGCTCATCGCCGCAGGCATCGCTTTCTCTGCCTTCGGCTTTCTCGCGCAATCCATGCTGACCGCCCCGCGCGTGTACTTCGCCATGGCCGAAGACCGCGTCTTTTTCCGCACTGTCGCCTGGGTCCATCCCCGCGCGCGCGTCCCGGTCGTCGCCATCGCCCTGCAAGGTGTCTGGGCCATCCTGATCGCTCTCACCGGAACGTATGCGCAGGTCGTCAACTACGTTGTGGCCATGGATTCGGTCTTCTTTGGCCTGACCGGGGTCTGCCTTCTCCTGCTGCGCCACCCGTCCTCTTCCGCCACTCCCGCCGGAACAATCGACTACCGCGTTCCCGGCCATCCCTGGACCACTCTGCTGTTCATCGCCGCGGAGTGGCTCGTGGCCCTCAGCACCTTTGCCCGCGATCCGCGTCGCTCGTTCATCGGCTTGGCCATCGCCATTGCCGGTTTGCCCGTATACTTTTTCTGGCGCGCAAAATCTCGGGAGGCCACCGCAGCATGAGCAGTCCTGCTCGCACCAAGCGTTCGTTGTACATGGAATGGGCTAAGACGTGTTCCCACGCGAGATACAATCTCGCCACCAGCGGCCTCATTGGCGTTCCGCGCGCGGAATTCCCCCGTAACCTCGATGAACTCGAAATCACTGCTCCCGGCGGCTACGGTTATCCGCCGCTCCAGCAGCGCCTCGCGCAACACTGCGGCGTCCCCGAAGAATGCGTCGTCGCTGCCGCCGGCACTTCCATGGCGAATCATCTCGCCATGGCCGCCTTGCTCGAACCCGGCGACGAAGTTCTTCTCGAGCAACCCGCCTACGGCCCGCTGCTCGATGTCCTGAACTATCTTGGCGCGCGCGCGAAGCGCCTTCCGCGCCGCTTCGAAGCGCGCTTTGCCGTCGGCCTTGACGAACTCCAGCGCGCCATCACGCCCGCGACGCGCCTCGTCGTGCTCACCAATCTGCACAATCCCAGCGGTGCGCTTCTTTCCGCCGAAATGCTTCAGGCCATTGGAAAGTTAGCTCATCGCGCGGGCGTGCGAGTGCTGGTCGACGAGGTCTATCTCGAAATGCTTTTTGACAAGCCCGCGCCGTTCTGCTTTCCCATCGGCAGCGCCATCGCCGGGGTCAACGAAGACCCTTTTATCGTTACCAGCAGTCTCACCAAGGTCTACGGCCTGAGCGGCCTGCGGTGTGGCTGGATTCTCGCCGCTCCCGATCTTGCTCGCCGCATGTGGCTCCTCAATGATCTGTTCGCCGCCACCGGCGCGCATCCCGCCGAACGCCTCTCCGTGATGGCCCTCAACCATCTCGAACAATTCCGCGAACGCGCCCGCGAGCTTCTCACCGCCAATCGCGCCCTGCTCGATTCCTTTCTCGACTCGCGCCGCGACCTGGAATGCTTTCGCCCTCCCGCCGGCACGGTCGTTTTCCCGCGCCTCGCTCATGGGCGTGAGCCCGAAGCCTTCTTCAAGCTGCTCCGCGAAAAATACGAAACCACGGTCGTTCCCGGGAGCTTTTTTGAAATGCCGCGGCATTTCCGCATCGGCATCGGCGGCGACACCGACACTCTGCGCGCCGGCCTAGAGCGCCTCAGTGCCGCCCTCGACGCCATCGCCAAACGATAAACCTCAACTGGCTCTTCTACTGATTCTCGGATTCGGCGACGAGCTTTCGGTAGACCTCTCGCGCGTGGTCGTATGCTTGGCGCGCATCGCCCAATTCCCGCGCCGAGATTTTAGGCGCCTTTTGCGTCCAGCATTGGTCCACAGCCGCCAGGCACCATTCCGCGCTCGCCCGCAGGGGACGCATCGGCTTGCCATTCACAATCACAAAAATCGGATTCGTATGCGACGACGGCAGAATCCGCGCTGCGATCCAACTGCTTCGTTCCACGGGAGCGTCAAATTCCAAATCGCGCACCTGGCCGTCGGCCACGATGTTTTTCCGCGCAACCGCTTTCCCATCCACTACGATCTCAACGGCTACTTCTCTCGTACTTCCAATACGCGCCCGTTCGATGTGCCAAAACGGCCTCTGAGAATACGCCCGGTCCCGAATCGCGCCCAAAGGCTTCCGGAAAAGTCCGTCGTCCGGAGAATCTGGAATCCCGGCTAGAAAGGCCGACGGCTGGTCGCCGGCAAGTTCACGTGAAACTGTTTCTGCCGGCGCGTCAAGATAAGCAGCTGCTTTCAATCCCACGTGCACGTTTCCGCCGCGGGGAATCTGCACTTCACTTTTGTGCGTTCCCACTTCAACTCCGTTTACGCGGAAGTCCATCAAATGACTCCGGCCATCGGAAACATAGCTGCGCCCGCCGCCGAGCGCCTCAAGCCATTTTGTATAAGTAAGTTCGCCATCCACTTTGGCGTAGACGCGCCCCTGGCCAACACGGCTGTCGGTAATGCACGGAAAATCCGTTTCGCCCGACACGCGCGTTCGGAAACCCACATTCAGCGTGTGATACCAGATGTTGAGTTCCCACACGTACGGCGTGTCCATGGTGGAGATGAAGTCCACGGTATCGGGGTAGGTCACGTCCACGATGTATTCGTTCGCTCCGATTCCGTCGAACCCCGGGATTTCGTAATTCGGCAGTTCGGAAGTTTTTACCTCCAATCCAAAACCGGAGTGTGCAAACCCCACGACGGCTTTTTGCGATTTACCCCAGCGAAGAATCGGCAGGTCCCAGGTTGGCCAATCTTCGATCCGCTTCGTTCCCGGATAATCCTGCTCGGTCAAACCAAGCAAAACTAAATGCCCCGCATGGCTCGATGGAAAGCCGGAAACCTCCAGGTCGTAATGCATCAGCTCGTTCGGTTGGGACTGAGGATCGTCCTTCCCGGTGAAAAATTTCTTCTGGTAGTAGTAGCACGGTCCCCAGGTCAGCACGCAGCTCACGTTCAATCTTTCGCCTTGTACTTGCCTGGCCATATCTTCCGGCCGCACGCCTTGTGTCGGGTCCTGGTAGTGCGAGCAGCCCGCCGCGTGCACGTGGTGATCACCGGAATACCACCCATACTTGGAGGGGTCGATCCATCGTTGCATTTGGAACTCAATGCGGTTGTCGCCTCGCTCGGTCATCTCCACTCGCTTGGTTTGCGGCAGATATTCGGGTCCGAGCGTGCACGTGACCGCATACCTTCCCTTCGCCAGCGCCAGGGACTCGCCATTGTGCCGGTAAACCTGGGGCTGGAAGAAAAAGTCAGGCGCAAGCCGCTTGGACGGATTCGGGTAAATCCGCCCCAGGTCATCCCGGATCGTAAAGGCTGCAATTGTGGGAAGCTGGTTTTCGTCCAGAACGCTGAGGCGCAACTTGTTCGCAGGCAGAATCTTAAACAGCACGGTCGCTTCGTTTCGGAAGCCGATGTCTTGCGTGCCCTGTCCCACGTTAAAGCTCAATTTTGCGGAGCGCTCGCCTGCGTCCCGGCTGTAAATGGAAAGAATCCGGTATTCCAGTCCAAGCCCGGAGAGGCGCTCGGACACGGGATTCCGGTCATACAGAGAAATGTCCGCCCATCGTTGCTTGGCCTCTTCTGGCGTCAACTTTACCGCAGGTTGCGGGCTGAAGTCCGAGGGCGTATACACCTCCCCGCTGTTTTCACTTTGCACCTGCAACTTCGCAGTGACGCCGGCGGCGTTGGTCACCTTGACTAAAAAAAGGCGTGTCCCTTCTTGCTCCAATTCCGGTTTCGCCGGCCCAACCTCGACCTTTACTCGGCTCTCTGCATTGATCGTCACGATCGCCAGCGCATACTGGTCCAGCACGCGCTCCAATTCGGTCACTGCGGCTGCCTCCTCCGGACGTCCCATCGCCGCATTGATTGCCTGCGAGTCCGCGGCTAGGAGAGGTTGGCCCAAAAAGCTCAGGGCCTATTGGACCTGCCGAACCTGTTGCGCCAGAGGCTGCAAGGCCACTCTTGGCGTCTGCTCCCGGTTCTGGCTCATGGCCTCCTACGCGAAGACCGGGACAAGTAACCATAAGGCCAGGGGGAATCTCAAAGGCACAAGGAGTTTCATCGGGGAGGTCCTCCCTCGGGAAGCAAAGCTTTGGAACCCGCAAAGACAGCGACGCACTTTACCTCATCGCTTTGTTAAAGGAAACAGCGGCCGGTGGCGCCGCCTAGACCCGACACTGGCCAGTTGAGTTTCGCTTCATTTTCCTGGATCCCAAGAGCGATCTCCGATCTCCGCCAATCTCACGAGGGTGCCCTTCGCCCTTATCGAGCGGCACGCTCGTTCTATCTTTCTCAATACAGGTGAAAATATCCGTCATGGTGCCCCAGCCGTACTTTTGCATTGAACAGTTTTGATAAGTTTTCTTCGGTCAGGATCGCCGCCTTGGGTCCGTCGGCGAGAATCCGTCCTTCGCGCAACAAAACAACCCGCTCGATTTCCGGAATGATTTCCGACACGTGATGGGTTACCAGCAAAATGCCCAGGCCCGACTGCGCCAGCGCGCGCAAGGTTTCGCGCAGCTGCAATCGCGCCCCGATGTCCAGCGCATTGCTCGGCTCATCAAAAAGCAGCGTTTGCGGGTTGTGCACCAGCGCCCGCGCGATCAGCGTTCGCTTGGCTTCCCCGGAAGACATTTGCGCCACGGGCCGGTCCGCAAGGTGCGCGATGCCCAGCCGTTCGAGCGCGGCCTCGGCGCGCCCGAGGAGTTCCGGCTCAGGATGATGATGCGGCAAAATGCGCGTGCTGCTGAAAAATCCGGAGAGCACCACATCCTTCCCGGTGGCCTCGGTGGTGCACGACACCAGCAGGTCCGGCGACACAATTCCCAGCAACGAACGCAACTCAAAAATGTTCCACCGTTCGTGCCCTAGAATGGAGATCGAACATCGGTCCCGCGCCAGGGGATAGCACTCGCGCGTGATGGTCTTGATCAGCGTGGACTTCCCGCAGCCATTCGGCCCCAGGATGCACACGTGCTCCCCGGCCGCAAGTTCCAGGTTGACCTCCCGGAGCGCGGCGCAATTCCCGCGCATGACCGTGACATTTCTAAGGGAAAGCAGGGGTGGCGCCACAACTACTCCTCATCTTTCGTTGGATTCCTCTGTAACTTGCCGGCAGCGGCGGGACTGGCCCTGCCCGCTGCGACTTGCTGGTCAATGCCGGAAGAGCACACCAAATACTGTGCCTCTGGTCGCAGGCTCATCTTAACCGAGGGAACGGCCAAGCCGTGCCGTAACCTCACCAGGTAGAACAAAAAGGAGGTGAAAACAAAGGCGTTTTCACCTCCCGGAGTGGATGGGGTGTTGCATGTCGAAGCCCTGGGGCGGCTCAGCAGGCCTGCCCTGCCAGGCAGGTCTGCGGCCTCACTCGCGTGTTGCTTTTAGCAATTCGTTAGGAGACGCACCACCAAAGAGCCTCTCTTGGAGCGCGTTTTAGCACTCGAAACCGCAAGTGTCAATCGCAAAAAACGCTCAATAACGCTCAATTCTGCACCGAGGTTTTCCTGGCTTCCCACGCTTTAAGGCAGGCAAGGCGTTTATGAATCGGAAGCCCGATCCTTAGGAACGTCTAAACGTGTTGTTTCCGCAGACTTGCATCGTCCGGCAGCGGCTAGATCATTTAAAGACCGCCTCTTTATTCTCGCGCAACCATTGTAGTGTCCAGCCTGCCTCGACACCTGCCCGCAGAACTATGTGCAGACAGTAGATATGTGCAGTGGGTGTCCTAAGTCGCCTGTTGTCAACGCGCCCGCATAGCTGGACTTAGCATAATATTCTCGGTTGGTTGGCGGAGCTCGGGTCAGGGTTGTCATACACGCGCGTCCTCGGGAAGGGTTACAAGGAACGGAGCCAGTCGAGAAGGTCCTTGTTCTGCTGCCAGCATGGGATCGTCTGGACTGGTGAAGGCTCGCTGATTTTTTCAAGGGCGTTTCGCTTCATCTCCAGATTTGCCCTCGCGTAAATCTGAGTCGTTTTAGCATCCACGTGGCCGAGGAAGTCGCGGATCATGTCGAGCGAGACTCCGCTCTGCAGCAGGTGCATACCCTTTGTATGTCTGGAGCGTGTGCGGGCTTACGGTTCGGTTTAAACTCGGACACTTGCTTCATGCCAGAACGACGTATTTGTGAAGGATGTAGCGGATTCCCGAACGCGTCAGTCGCTCGTGGCGCGCGTTGTGGAAAAGAGGCTTGTCGAACTGTTCGGGATGATCAAGGTGGTTTTCCTGCGTGTGACTGCGTAGAAGCTGAACCGCGTTGGCCATCAAAGGCACAGCCCGCATTTTGCGCCCCTTTCCCAGAAGACGCAGTTGCGCGCGTGGATCCAGGGAACTTGCGCTTGCGCGTATAGGGTTTTCTCCGGATTGATTTTTAGTAAGGATTGGGCCAAGAACATGCCACCAGGCGGCGCGGCTGGTTTGGCTCAGCTGTGCCGCCCAAGAGCGGGGTGGCCTAGTGGCTTCGGAATTTATCTCCGCTCACCCCAAGGGGCAAGCGCGCGGGAGGTTTGTGCGCGCCCGCAGAACCACGCTGCGTGCCGTGTTGTGGTCCAAGTGTTTCCAGCGAAAAGGAGGTCCCCAGTCATGCTCCGAAAAGCAGGTTGCCTCGGTGTGTTTGCCGGTGTCTTGGCCATCCTCTTTGCGCTGCGGGCTACCCCCGTTGCCGCGCAGGAGATGGTGCTAAAAGGACCGAGAATCATTTACGAAGACAGGCACGATACTTCGCCGCCGGTCCGGGAAATGCCGTTGGCCGCCAAGGGGCGCGGCAAGCCGTTGTCGCACCGGAGGCCTGGACTGGGCCGCATGGGTAGCGGTCCCGACACCGTGCTGCAAAGCGGCGCGGTACCGCTGGTGAGCACGACCAACGGGCTGAACTTCGGGGGCATTGGGTCGACGGGATTTGCGCCGCCGGATACCAATGCGTCGGTGGGGGCTACACAGGTGGTGGAAACGCTGAATGTTTCCTATCAGGTCTTTAATAAGTCCACTGGAGCGTCGGTGTTCGGCCCTGTTTCGATAGGGAATCTTTGGAGCGGCTTTGGGGGGCTGTGCGAGACGGGCAGTTTGAGCGATCCAGTGGTGCTGTATGACAAAGCGGCGAGGAGGTGGGTCATCGCCATTGTGGCGTTTGACTCGACGTTTAGTAATAACGCGGAGTGCATCGCGGTTTCCACGACTTCCGATGCGACCGGGAGTTTCAATCGCTATGAGTTATCTTTTGGCGGCGATCTGAACGACTACACCAAGCTGTCGGTGTGGCCGGACGGGTACTATTTGTCGGCGAACCTCTTTCCGTCTGGCACGTTTTTCGCAGGGCCGATTGCTTGCGCGCTGAATCGCACCGCCATGCTGGCGGGGAGTACTGCCACTGCGCAGTGCTTCCAGCTAGGAACGAACGATGCGAACTTGCTGGCGTCAGATCTGGACGGTTCGACGGCGCCTCCGGCGGGTTCACCCAACTTCTTTATGGAACTGGGGACTTCAAATACGCTGAATCTCTATAAGTTCCATGTGGATTTCGCGAACTCGAACAATACGACGCTCACCGGGCCGATTGCCATTACGGTACCGTCGTATACGGACGCGTGCGGAGGGACGGGAGGAACGTGTATCCCGCAACCCGGCACAAGCCAACAACTCGACACGCTCGGAGAGCGGCTCATGTTCCGGCTGGCGTATCGCAATTTCGGGAGCCACGAGTCGCTGGTTACCTCGCACTCGATTACGTCGGGGAGCAGCACGGCGGTGCGGTGGTATGAAATCCAGAGCCCTAATGGAACGCCGACGGTTTTCCAGTCCGGCACGTTTGCGCCAAACGCGAGCTCGCGGTGGATGCCGAGCATCGCCATGGACAAGGCCGGCGATATCGCGCTGGGCTATAGCCTGTCCAGCAGCAGCGTGTTTCCTTCTACGGGATCGGGCTCACAGACAGGCGGGCTCAGCCGTTGGGGCGACTATACCAGCATGGCGATTGACCCGGCAGATGACTGCACGTTTTGGTACAGCAACCAGTATGAGCCGAGCAGCGGCAACTTCAACTGGGCTACCTGGCTGGCGTCGTTCAAGTTTCCTTCTTGCGGTTCCACGACCCCCGACTTTACGGTGGCCGCCACGCCGTCTTCGCAAAGCGTAGTGCAAGGGAGCAGCACCAGCTACACGGTAACGGTTGGAGCAGTGAACGGGTTCACCGGGGCAGTCAGTTTCAGCGCGAGTGGGCTGCCGACAGGGGCGGGCGCCAGCTTTAGCCCGAGTTCGGTAACCGGCTCCGGGCCGTCAACGATGACGGTGACGACTGTCAGCACAACGCCGACGGGAACGTACAACATAACGATTACCGGGACCAGCGGCACAACCACTCACTCGACTAGCGTGTCGTTGACGGTGAACGCCGGAGCCACGCCGAACTTCAGCTTGTCGGCGTCGCCAAGCAGTGTGAGCATCACGCAAGGCAGCAGCGGCACGAGCACGATCACTATTACGCCGACGAATGGCTTCACAGGCAGCGTGACCCTGTCCGCTTCCGGTTTGCCCAGTGGGGTGGGAGCGGGGTTTAGCTCGAACCCCGCCACGAGCCGTAGTACCCTCACGTTGACGGCCAGCAGCACGGCGACGACAGGAACGGTGACTGTGTCCATCAGAGGAATCTCCGGCAGCTTGACGCACACGACCACAATCACGCTTACGGTGAACCCCGCGGGCACGGCGAACTTCGGCCTGTCGGCCTCGCCGAGCAGCTTGTCCATCAGTCAAGGCTCAAGCGGGAGGAGCACGATCAGCATCACGCCGACGAATGGCTTCGCGGGCAGCGTAACCCTGTCCGCTTCCGGTTTGCCCAGTGGGGTGAGCGCGGCGTTCAGCCCGAATCCGGCGACCTCCAGCAGCACGGCGACGTTTACCGTCAGCAGCACCGCAGCGCGAGGGACGTTCAGCGTGACAGTCACCGGCACTTCGGGCAGCCTGACGCACGCAACCACAATCAGCCTTACGGTGGGCAGCGGCGACAACTGAGGGCTTTCCCCCTGGGGCCAGGTCCGGCGGATTTAACTTGGCCTTTTGCAGTAGCGAATTTTCAGACTAACCGCGCTCGCCCTCAGTCGTTGTCGGTGGGCCGGAGGGAGCTGCGAGCACGGCTGGCGAGGCGCGTGGCCCATTCGATCCAAGGCACGGCTTCGAGTTCGGCGAGGTAAGAATAGGCAACGGAGACAACGAGGAGAGTGAGGAGCAAGCAGAGGGTTTGGCCGCCAATGATGGTGACGGCAATCGTGGCGCGTTGCTCGGAGCCAGCGCCAATGCCGATGGCTACGGGAACGAGCCCGGCGATGATGGAGAGTGTGGTCATCAGGATGGGGCGCAAATGCACGCGGTTGGCTTCGAGGATGGCTTCGCCGACGGGCATGCCAGCCGCGCGCAAACAGTTGGTGTAGTCGACCTGGAGAATGCCGTTTTTTTTGACGATACCCAGCAGGAGGAACATGCCGAGAGCGCTCCAGAGGCTGAGGGCCCGTCCGGTGATCCACAACGAGAAAAGCGCAAAGGGAATGGTTAGCGGAAGCGTGAGCATGATGATGAAGGGGTAAGTAAAGCTCTCAAACTGCGCGGCCAGCACCATGTACATGAAAAGGGAAGCAAGCGACCATGGCCAGCAGGAGATTCCAGGTAGTTTCTTCCAGCACTTTGACCTGCCCGGAGAAAAGGTAGGAATAGCCGCTTTTCCTAACAGCACAGCGGTCCATCCGGCGAGCATGGCCGCCGCAATAATTACGCCTTCAAAGACAATTCCTGTGGCCAGAACCAGCGGCGCAGGCGCCCCGAACGGCGCAAGGAGCACAACCAGCGCGGCCTCTCTCACGCCTATGCCTCCTTGGGTGAGTGGCACCACCGCGGCAATCTTCGCGAGCGGCCAAGCCACCAACCAGACGCACAACGGCAGCCGCAGCCCGCAGGAAATTCCCAGAAGCGCTGTCAACAGAACGTAAGTGCCTTGGACGGTGATTCCCAGCATCCAGCCAAGAAGGAGCCGGTGCGGCCGTCGCGCGATCATGCGAATCGCATGGCGCGCTTGCGCCAGGCGCCGCCGGAATCGAATGGATCGTCCCCGCACGAGTGGCCGCACCAGCACCCACAGGAGCAAAATCAAAACCAGAAGTGCGAGGGCACCAACGAAAAGAACATGCCCCGCGGGAGCCCGCAAGGCTACCGGCAGTGAGCCCGGCAACAGCATCACGCCAATTCCTATGAGCGTGAGTTGCGCCGCCAGGTCCAGCAAGCGGTCGGCAAGGTTTCCGGTAATGACCGCGGCAGGCCGCGGGCTACGCGAAATTCCTACTGCCAGGCGCGCCACGTCTCCGCCAATGACGGACGGCAAGAAAAGGTCGCCAAAGAGTCCACCGGTGTAGCACTGCGCGCTGGCGGCAAATTTGAGGTGTGCTCCAGCGCTATTGACCACCACATGCCATTTGGCGGTTGCTCCGGCGAGCGCCAGGAGATAAACGAGCAGCACGGCCACGAACCGCGCGAAGGGCACGCGCGCGAGCGCGGCGCGCAGCGGCGCAATCGGAAGGAAATAAAGAAGAAGACCGATGGCCAGCGCCGCGGCTGCCCACCGGGCGATCAGAAAATACCAGCTGCGGCGTGATTTTTTCGGCTGAGTTGGCGGACTCATGCGCGGCGGGCTGCTCCCAGCCCGAACGTGTCAATCACCAAAAATTTCGTTGATTTTCTCCGCCAGCTTGAAGTCGTAGTCACTGATGCCTTTGACGCTATGCGTCGTCAGGTCGATCACCACGCGGTTCCATACGTTGAACCATTCCGGATGGTGATCCATCTTCTCCGCCACCAGGGCCACGCGCGTCATGTTGCCAAAGGCCGTCACGAAATCTTTGCACGCGATCTCGCGGTGCAATTTGGCATTCACCACGCTCCAACCCTTGGTTTTCGGCAGCAGCGTGTTGATTTCCCCTTCTCTCAGTTTCTCTGCCGGCATGGCCGTCTCCTTCAGATCGTTGGAATTGTTCGTGCCATTATGCGGCGCAACCACGCCCGCGAGCAACGTTCGCTGGCGCCCTTGGTTTGGAGCAGCCGCTCCAAAACATCGTTAGTGGAACTGTCTTCGTTTTTGTCGGACTGGCCGCCTGCAGTATCGCTGCAATGCGCCGCCGCAGCAGCATGCGCGTCCTTATCTGGCTGGGAATCTGGAGCGCCATGTCCGGGGAGCGCCCGCTACTTTATTCGCTCGAAGTCATAGGTCCGTCTGCCGCACTGGATCGAGGTGAGTCTTCCCTACGTCGACACCATATTCAGCTATCTGAACTTGGTTGTCGCTGTGCTCGCTTGGCGCGAGCTAAGCCTCGGGAAGCTGCGCGTCTTTCTTCAGTCCGTGGCTCAGTCTTGGGCATTGAGAAGGACAACGAAGGATTTCCGCATGCCCGCGCGGACAATGCCTTCTTGCGTTTGGCCCGGCTTAAGCTCGACGTCACTCGCAAAGCAGGGAATAGGGACGCATATAAGAACCGACCACAGCATTCGGCATATTCGACAAGCCGCCGTCATGGTGATGTTCCTTATCCTAGCCGAAAGCCTCTTCCGTGGGTTATAGCAGGATGGCGAACGGCGGACCAGCATTGATAGCATAGAGTTGATAGATAAGTTGGTGAAAGAGAATGGAGAATGCCCCGTGCCGGGGCAGGATTGTGGAGCCACTCGGATACTGACATACTGCCCTCCGACGTCGCACGCTTCTGCATTGAATGCATCCGTAAAATCCACTATTGTAGGGGTTTCTTTTGCAGACGAAATAGGCGGCAGGCTCGCACGGCACAATACGGAGACATTCGTGAAAAAGAAGATTCGCGCCATCCAATATGGTGTCGGCCCCATCGGTGCATCCATCGCGAAGTTGATGCGCGAAAAACAGGCCATCGAAATTGTCGGAGCCGTTGATTTGGATCCGGCCAAGGCCGGGCGCGACCTCGGAGAAGTCGCCGGCGCCGCGGACGCGCCGTGGGGAGTCAATGTCTTTGCCGATGCGAAAGAAGCTCTCGACCTAAATCCGGACGTGGTCATCCACTCGACTTCTTCCTCGCTGGCCAAAGTGATGGACCAGTTGATGGCCTGCCTTGAAGCTCAGTCTTGCGTCGTATCGACCTGCGAGGAATTGTCCTATCCATTTCGCACGCACCCCGACCTGGCCGCCAAGCTGGATGCCGCCGCAAAGGAGTGGGGCGTGGCGTTGGTGGGCACGGGGGTGAACCCCGGCTTCGTCATGGACAAGCTGGTCGTAACGCTCGCTGCCGTTTCGCAGCGCATCGAACACGCCAAGGCTCTACGCATTGTGGACGCTTCCAAACGCCGGCTGCCGCTCCAGAAGAAAATCGGCGCCGGCATGACCGTCGAAGAATTTCGCGCTCAAGTACAAGCCGGAGTGATCAAACACGTAGGCTTGCCGGAATCGGTCGCCATGGTCGCGGACAGTTTGCGTCTGCCAGTCGAGACAATCACGGAAACCATCGAGCCCCAAGTGGCCACGGATCGGGTGGAAACCGAGTACCTGACCGTCGAGAAGGGCCAGGCTGCGGGAGTTCATCAAATTGGTCGCGGGCTTTCCAAAGAGGGCCAAGAATTGGTCTACCTGGAACTGCAAATGTACGTCGGAGCGAAGGATCCCGCCGATTCCATCACGCTCACCGGCCACCCGACGATCAGCCTGAAGATTCCGGGCGGCTCGCACGGCGACATCGCGACCGCCTCCGTCGTGGTGAACTCGATTCCGGTGATTCTCGATGCGCCCGCGGGCCTGCGGACTTCGCGCGATCTGCCCATCGGGTTCTTCTCGCCCGACGCGAGACCGTAGCTCGAAGGCGAAATTCGAAAGGCGGCAGCGGCCCGCGCCGCTTAGCCACGGTCACCTGGAATCGGCCGCCTGCGAGACAGGAACGCTGCGGTTGAAAGAGCTAGGACCATAAGCAGCCACGACGATGGGGGAACAATGACGAATACGAAAGCCGTTTTCGGCCTGGGCGGCCCTAAGGCTACCGCTCCATAAATCGCCAAAGAACCGAGTGAGACTGCCAGCATCAGGCCATAGAGGGTTGCCCGCGTGCGGAGCGACCAATCCTTGGAGATGAGGTTGGCGAGCACAAGTGCCGCAAACGGGGAAAGCACCCAGACCAGGAATAGTCCAATCAAGGCGCGCGAGGGATTCCGATGACCTGCGCGAAGCGTGAAACCGACCGAGCCCAGGGCGCCAGCCAGCAAGGCAATAAGAGCAGCGAGACGCAGGAAGCCGAGGAACCTGCTGCCGGGTTTGCCGGAGCTCACGCTGGAGGTCATTCGAACCGCCTCCGTCAGTTGTGCTTGAGAAATTCTCCCTTGTGGCCCGTCAGTGAGTTGTACAGCGTCTCGATGAACGCGTCGGTGTTGATGAAGCTGCCAGAGAATTTTTCCCACGGCGCGAGGATTCTCGCTTGCTTCATCTGATCGAGCGTCTTGCGCTCGCCGAGCTCTTTTTGCACTACCGCCGAAGTTTCCTTGAGCATTTTGGTGTACGCGCGCACGTCGTCGAGGTTCGAAAGCGCGCCGTGCCCGGGAATCACTTTGACGTCAGCGGGAAGCTGCGCGGCGGTCTTCTCCATCGCGTCGATGATGCCTTGCACGCTGCCGCCGCTGGCCACGTCCACAAACGGAAAACCATAGCGCACGAAGTCGTCGCCCATGTGCACCACGTTATTTTTCGGAAAGAAAATGATGGAGTCGCCGTCGGTGTGTCCCGAGGGGAAATGCATCGCGCGAATGTCCTCGCCGTTCAGGTGGACCGTCACGTCGTGCTCGAAGGTGATGACCGGCAGCGCGGCTTTGGCCGCGGGCTTGTTCTCAATCTTGACCGACGCGCCGTTGCCCGCGGTGCCGCCGGTCTCGAGACGCTTGCGCACGTTGTCGTGGGCGATGATCGTGGAACCGGCGTTGTTGAACGGCTCGTTGCCACCGGTGTGATCGCCGTGATAGTGCGTATTGATGACGAAGCGCACCGGTTTGTTTGTTACCCCCAAATCTTTCAGCGCCGCCTGAATTTTGTCCGCCAGCGGCGCGAACTGGTCGTCCACGATCACGATGCCGTCCTCGCCCACCGACGCGGCGATGTTTCCGCCCGCGCCCTCCAGCATGTAAATGTTTCCGGAAACCTTGGTGACCTTGATCTGCACCTTGGAAAAATCCTGGTCTTGCGCGGACGCCGGTCGACCGAGGAACATCGTCACCGCTGCTATGGCCAAAATCATCACGAGCCGTGTCATCCTCTTCATCTTTCCCCCTCCGTCGAGCGCCGCGCATTGTAGCACTACACGATGGAAGTGTGAGCTAGAGAAAGTGCGGTTATCACCAGGAAGGGAGCGAGCGGCGGCCAAGCAGGGCTTCGGCGGCCCATTGGCCGAGATAGACGGAGAGCGCGACGCCATGACCGTTGTATCCGGCGAGGACGATCACGTTTTCGCTCTGAGGATGGCGGCGAAAAATCGGGCGCATTCCTTCGGTGAACAGAATCGGCCCGGCCCAGCGGTGCGTGATGCGCGCGGACTTCAGCGCAGGATGCAGATGATGCACGCGGCTCTCGAGCCAGCGGAAACTCTCCTCGGCTTCTCCTTTGCGCACATCGAAGCGGTACAAATTTGGCGAAGCGAATTTTTGTGCGTGCTGACTGGGCTTGCCAAAAAGTGAAGCACCGGAAGTCGGCATCGGTACGAGGCCCGCGCCGAAAACCACACCGTTCGATTCGAGAAGGCGGCCCCACAAGTACGGCAGATCGATGGTATAGAACGGACGCCGGGAGGAAAGGCCGCTGGCTTTGAGTTGCGCGGCGGTGAGCGGCGCGGTGGCTAGCGCCAGGGTTAGTTTCGGTTGTGTGGCTCCGCGCAAGTCAGAAAGTTCCAGGGAAAAAGCGTTCGTAGCAAGAAGGATTTGCGCTGCGCGGACTTCTTTCTGCTGGAAGCGCCCGCGAACCTTGTGGCCAACGCGCAAGCGCAGCGGATTCGAGTATTCGATGACGTGAACTTCGGTATGCTCAAGGATTTGTGCTCCCGCGGGTTCCGCCGCGCGCGCTAGCCCCGCGACGACCTTGCCCGGATCGACGGGGCCACCCGGGACGGTGCGCACGACTTGTAAGTCGCCGGCATCGCTCCAGCAGATCGGCGAATCCTTGGCGGGATTCGAACGCCCCAATTCATATACACCCGGAAGTTCCAGGCCGGCATCCACGCGGAGTGCACTCAAAATCTTTTTGTACCCGGCGAGCACGTCGCCGAGCCCGGGCATCGGTCCCGCCGCAGTGTCCGCCAGCGCAAGGCCGCCGGTGCGCCCGCTCGCGCCTTCTCCAATGGAAGACGCCTCCAGCACGAGCACAGATTTTTCTGGCGCCAGCTTTCTCAGCCACGCTGCTGCGGAAAGTCCGGTGAAGCCACCGCCTACGATGGCCAAGTCCACCTGGTCGGGAAGGACACACGGTTTCGGACGGAAATCTATGGCCCACGGCGGCACGCCCCAGGGATGCGTTTTGCCGGACATAGCACCTCTTCGATGCGCAGCCCACGTTATGGGCACATGACGGCACGGGAATCAAGGCCGTTCGGAGCCTGGTTCAGACTTCCGGGCTTTCCGGTTTATGCGCTTCTGACGGAGTTGCACGCGCAAAAAGAACCGCGAGGATCGCGAGAACGCTGACCAACAGTGGAAACCATACCGGCGAAATCCACGGCCGAGGAATCAGAAACAAAACGTCGGGATCTCGGAGCGAGAGGGGCCAGCGCACGGTACCCCAGAGCGCCGCGTAATACGTAACGTCCCAAATGGCGAAAGTCCAAAGGAAGACCGCGGCGCGAGCGCTCATCTTCGTGGTCGTGAGAAAGGCGACACTGACCAGGAGGACGATGGTCGCGGCTTCGCGAAACACTTCCAGAGTAAGCAGGCTCTGCGGAAACTGGGTCATCGCCTGCGATTGAAGGTAGAACTCGCTGGATCTGCGCATGACGTCCGAGAGCGTGCCCTCATAGCCGGGGAGCAGGCCGACGGCCGCGCGAAGATAAACAACAACCGTGGCTTCGACGAAGCCGAATGCCGCGGCAAACAGGCCGCTGCTCAACAATTGTCGTGGAGCGAAGGCCACGCCTCCGGCGCGCTTCCACAAGTAGTAGGCCGCCGGTGGAACCAGCAGCAGCAGGTTGACCCACCAGGGTTCGGCAATCAGTCGAACACGCATTGCCTGATTCTACGTGGAAGCTCCTGTCCGGGGGCAGCGAAAACGATTCCGCCCTCTGCCCGCGTGCGCCCCCAAAAGATCTTTCCCGCGGTTCCGGAACCCGTTGTTTATTTATATCGCACTACGATAGAAATAAGCGGCGCAACCCTAGGAAAATATATCGCATCACGATATATTAGACGCGCGTGCACACCCGGGCGGGCCCGAACGGCTGCTCAAGGGTGTGGCCGGGCCGCCGAGTCCTTGCTCTCCGACCCTCCACCGCTCTCGCCGCCGTGTGGTTGGCTCACCAGGCGATACCCAGGGAAGGAGATTGCAAAAGATGCGAATAAGGCTGGTCCTTGTAGTGGCAGCGTTGTCTTCCGCCGCTCTGTTGTTCGAGGCGGCGCCTGTTTTCGCGCAGTCCTCGACAAGCAGCGGCAAATTGCATAGCCACGTCAGCCCCAAGCAGGCTTACGTGTTCGTGGATGGCAAGGCCATCCGGGACGGTAGCCATGCGATCGAGCTACCAGCCGGCACGCACACCATCGGCGTTTACAATTATGGTTACATCGATAAGGTGGAAGACGTTCGGATCGAGAGCGGAAAGAAAACCGCTTTAGACGTCACCTTGCAAGCCAACGGGGACAAAGCTACTGGACAGGAAAAAAGTGGAAATGCTTCAAGCGAAAAATCCGCACAAGCCGGCAAGTGGATGAAGCACGACAAGCGCGCCACCTGGCTGGCCTACAACCGCCGCGTGGACATCGTGCTCGAACCGCAGGGGCAGCAGTCCGCGGAAGTCTATCCCGATGACGCTCCCGATGCGCGAATCCTCTGGGCCCGCAAGGAACCCAGCTTGAAGCGTGTGGAACAGGCCGGGAAAACTTCCGTGAGCGCCGCGCAGGCCCGTACAAATCCCGCGGGCAAATGAATTTTGATTCCTAATTACTTTCCCTGAATCCCGGGCAGGACGAAACAACGCAGCTGGTTTGGGCGTAAGATAAGGAGAGAGTGTGTGTTCGCATGAAGCGGGGCGTGTTGAAGCGCGGCGTGCAGTTTCGCGAGCCAGTCGGTGTGGCGCTAGAAACCTTGCACCAGCACAAGATGCGCTCCTTCCTGATGCTGCTGGGCATCATCCTTTCCGTCTCCACGCTGATTGTCGTCATCTCGCTGATCTCCGGGGTGAACAAATACATCGCCAACCGCGTGGCCAATCTCGGCTCGAATGTGTTTCTGCTGACGCGCTTTCCGCTCATTACGGACGTGCAGGAACTGGTCAAGGCGGAGCGCCGCAACAAGAAAGTCACCTGGGAAGACTACGAGGCGCTGCGCGACAACATGAAACTGCCGCTGCGCATGGGCGTGGAACAACGCACCAACGGAAGAACGCGCGTGGGTTCGCAAGGGCTGGATGACACCAACATTCGCGGCGTCACCGCCAATATGGTGGACATCGACATCGAAACGCCGCGGGATGGGCGGTACATTTCCGAAGGGGACGATCAGAGCCGCGCGCCGGTGACCATGATCGGGAATGATCTGGCGGCGAAGCTCTTCCCGAATGTGGATCCCATCGGACGTGAAATCCTGATCGACGGGCGGCCCTTCCAGGTGGTGGGCGTCGGTAAAACGATTGGAACGGCTTTTGGCCAATCGCAAGACAATTTCGCTTATATCCCGATCCAGACGTATTTCAAAATGTACGGCACGAACGAGACCGTTTGGGTCAACATTCAGGCCGGCGGGCCGGATTGGATGGAGCGGACCCAGGACGAAGCGCGCGCCATCATGCGGGCGCGGCGGCACCTGGCGCCGAATGAACCGGACAATTTCGGCATTCTAGATTCGGCCACGCTCATGCAGCTCTGGAAGAATTTGACGGGAGTTATTGCCACGGCCATGGTTGGAGTGGTCTCCGTGTTTCTGGTGATTGGCGGCGTGGTGATTATGAACGTGATGCTGGCGACGGTGACGGAGCGGACGCGGGAGATTGGCATTCGCAAGGCCATGGGAGCGCGGCGCGGAGACATCCTGCTGCAGTTTTTGATTGAGGCGGCGGTGATGGCCGCCGCGGGCGGAGCCATCGGTGTAATCGTGGCCTACGGAATCGCGGTCCTGACTAGGGCGACGACTTCCGTACCCATGAACGTGCCTTTCGTGGCGGTCCTGCTCGCGGAAGCGATTTCGGCGGCGGTGGGAATTTTCTTCGGCGTGTATCCCGCAAGAAAGGCGGCACGATTGCAGCCCATTGAGGCTCTGCGGCAAGAGGTTTAGCGAACGTGAAGATCGGGATGCACATGCATTTGGGAGAGAACGCGCACATGGCGCTAACCACGCTGCGCGAGAACAAAATGCGGTCTTTTCTCACCGTGCTGGGCGTCGTCATCGGCATCACCGCCCTGCTTGCGGTTGTGGCCATCCTGGTGGGCGTCTATAGCGACATGAGCGCCTTTTTAAGCGACTTTGGGCCCAATACATTTTTTATTTTTAAATTTGATCCGGGGATTCACACCTCGGGACGTTTGTCCCGGGAGGAAATGGCCCGAAAGCCTCTGACGCTGGAAGACGCCAAGGCCATTGGGGAACTCTGCCCGGACGTGCAAGCCGTTTCCGCAGCCGTGCTCCCGCGTTTGGACGAAGCCGGGCGCGGCCAGATTCGAGTTGCCCGCTACAGGAACAAAGAAGTGGCCGGAGTGGATTATCACGGAGTGCTGCCAGAAGACGAAATCGTGTTCAATTCGCACGCGGCGCACGGACGCTACCTCACGGAAGCGGAAAATCTTCACCGCTCGGAAGTGGCGCTCATTGGCCCGGACTTGGCGAAAGCCCTGTTTCCGGACGAGGATCCGCTCGGCAAGCCCGTTCTTGTCGATGGCGTGTCGTATCAGGTCATCGGAGTGATGGCCCGCCGCAAGGGGCAATTGATGAAGGGGTATCAGACGGAGAAGGCCATTCTGGTGCCCTACCGCACGTATCAAAAACACCGGCCGATGGACGATGAAAACCTAATTGGAGCCGTTGCGTATCCGGGCCGCATGGCGGAAGCTGAAGATGAGATTCGTGGCGTGTTGCGCCGGCGAAGAAATGTTCCTTACGACTAGCCGGACAATTTTGGCATTTCGAGCGCCACCGCCATCGCCGACCAGTTCCGCCAGATTACCGCTTCGGTGGCTCTGTTGATTTCTGTGGTCAGCTCGATCGGCCTGCTGGTGGGCGGCGTCGGCGTGATGAACATCATGCTGATGTCGGTGACGCAGCGCACGCGCGAGATCGGCGTGCGCATCGCCATTGGTGCGCGAAAGCGCGACATCATTTGACAATTCCTGACCGAAGCCATGGTGCTGACCGGAGCGGGCGGCGTTATCGGCGTGCTGCTGGGTGGCGGGATCAGCTTGTTGATCAATGCGCTGGTGCCGAAACTCCCGTCGACGATCCCTTTGTGGGCCATCGTCATGGCCGTGGGCGTGTCCATGGGCGTGGGGCTCTTCTTTGGGATGTATCCCGCGGTCAAAGCCGCGCGGCTCGATCCGGTGGAAGCCCTGCGTTACGAATAAGACGTTACGCAGGACCGCCAGGAGGGATTTCCTGCAGTTGCGATCGGGAAGATCTTTACTCCCATAGAAATCCTTCCGCCGCGCATGCTTTCCAGGATTTATGCGCCTCACTCCGCATTGCTTCCAACAAGATTAGGGATTGCTGTTGGGCGTTGCGATTTGCTGCTTTTCGTCTACGGCAAACAGCAAGTAGTTAGTGAAGCTCAAGCGCCGGTGAATGCGTTTTCCTTTTCGTTCGCTGTACACTTCGGCTGTCTGCGGCAGCCACATGTCAACGCCGCGGCTGGCGAAGTGCACCGGGCCGTACTGGATGGCGGTATGTTCCGCGGTGAGCCGAATGTCGGGAACGCCAGCGATCAAGTCCGTCTGTACGCCCAGGATTTGGTAGCTGTCCGCAACAATCCAAGCCCGGCCTTTCAGCGCGACCGGATAATTCTCCAGTCCGATTCTGTAGGCCCGGATCTTGTTCGGTTGGTCTTCTCTCTGGCGAAAATAAACCTGCCAGGTGCGTGTGCCATTCCAGGTCGCAAGCCCCTCGCATTTCATGGCAAAGGTCCCCGAATAGTAGGGATGGAAAATAAGAACGAGCGCCGGCAATCCCCTCGTGGTCATCCCCCCTGGTGCATCGGCGGGTGTGGAGCCGCTGCTCTCATATTCTTGCAAGTCGAGAACCCCGGGCCGGACTTCCGTGATCGATACGACATAGTCGTATTTTCGTTTTTGGGTCGCGGTCACGTTTCCCGACCTGGCGAGCGTTTCATGTTGTAAGAATTCCGTAGCCGTAAAACGATCCACATTCTCGACAAATTCCTGGATTCTCTTGCCTGCTCTTTCCAGCACCTCCTCGAGATTGCATGCGGCGCCGGGTTCTACCGGCGGAACATTTTCGTCCACATCCGGGGGCAACCAAAGCGTATCGCCCGGTCGCGGAGCCGGCTTGGCAGAAGCCGCAGCGGAGCTCTTCTCCCGGGAATCCGCCTTCGGCTGTTCGGAAGAAGTCCGCACCTCGGAGGGCGCATGCAAATCCTCCAACTGCTTCCTGGCGGCAACGTCTTCCGGGTGGTCTTTCAGATAGGTTCGCAGCACCTCATCGGCTCTTGCCGCCAAAGCGCGCGCCAAGAGCGGGGCCGCGCTAGCGGCTTCCTCATGACCCAATTCCATGGCCCGTTCCGCATGAAGAACAGCTTCCGCGGTAGAGCCCGCGCGCAAGGCGATTTCTGCAAGGACCGCCTGCGTCCGCCAGTAGGCCGGATCTATCTTTTCCGCGCGGACTAGATATTCCATGGCCTCCAAAGCCTTATTCTCATGGAGAAGAGCCTCGCTCATCGAGACCATAGCCGAAACATGATCGGGAAGAAGCTCTAGGGTTCTCGCCCAGTAAGACTTGGCCTGCTCCCAGTCCCCGGAGCGCGAAGCGTACAGACCAAAAACATAATTTACTTCCGCATCAGAAGCAGGCGGTGGATAGGCTCTCTCTCCGCCGGTCTGCGGCCGCAGTTGAACATCCACCCTGAGCGCGCCCGCGCCGCTTGGGTCGACCGGTTGAACCGCGCGCTCAAAGCCGGGAGCGAGCACTTGGATTTCGTATTTCGCTCGAGCCACTTCATCCCATCGCAGGTGGCCCTTTTTCGTTACTCCTTGCTTGTACAGTTGCCCAGCCGCGGTGAACAACGTCAGCGCTGCCGTATCCGCGAGGCTGGCGCCGTCTGGTCCACGGAGGTAAATGTCAAGGTCCACGGAGGAATTGGATTGGCTGGCCATCATCGTGCGCGCAGAGTCAGCTGGCAGATGCAACCTCGGTCGTTGAACCAGAGCAGGCTCGCTTGACAAGACACCAACGAGAAAGAAATGAGCAAAGACGAAATAGGCTGGGATACGCAAAGATGTGGTCCTCGCTTGCTACCCGGCAAGGCCCGATGATTGAAACAATCATACACTCCCCGGGCTCGGGAGCGCAGGAGAATAGTGCTCTCAACCCCTTCTCAACCCCGGGTTGCGTATCCGCGTGACATTGCGTATGTTGCTGGCCATGAAACGGACCAAAATTTCACTCCTCGTTCTTGCAGGTGTTGCTGGGCTCGGCGTTACCGCTCTCACACAAAACAAGCAGCCGGTGCCGGCCAGTGTGGCGAGCGGATTCAACACCATCCGCGAAGACGCGCTGCGCGCCGACCTGACGTTTCTGGCTTCGGACGCGCTCGAGGGCCGCATGTCCTTGCAGACTGGCGATGCAGTTGCCATCCAGTGGATCGCCTCGGAATTTGCCAAGGCCGGCCTGCAACCTGCGGCCAATGGCAGCTTCCTCGAGCCGGTCGAGCTAATCGAATACCGTGGCGACCGCGAGCATAGCTATGTGGCGCTCAAGCGCGGCGGCAGCGAGAAGCAGTGGAAATTTCCCGAAGCCTTTGGTTCCTACCATTCCGACGTGGACGTGACTGCGGACGTGGTCTTTGCCGGCTTCGGCATCACTGCGCCGGAACTGCATTACGACGATTACCAGGGAATCGACGCGCGCGGAAAAATCGTGCTGATTTTCGACCACGAGCCGCAAGAGACCGATCCCGCCTCCATCTTCAACGGCACGGGCAACACGCGCTACGCTACGGGACGCGTGAAAATTCTGAACGCCGAGGAGCATGGCGCGGTGGGCGTCTTGATGGTCGCGGAGCCCAATCGCAAGCATCCTTCGAATCAGGAGCGCATTGCGCGAATTGGCGGCTCCGCGACGCGCGCTGTGCCGCTGCCCTCGCAGGCCCTGGTCGAGGACGCGCTCCATACCCCTGCCGCCATCGTTTCCGATGCTGTCGGCAAAGAACTTTTGGCCACAGCGGGAGCAACTCCTTCGGAGTTGCAGGCCGGCATCGATCGCGACTTGAAGCCGCAATCGCGCGCGCTGCCCGAAACGCAAGTCACGCTGCATTATCGCAACTCGTCTGTGACGACCGGCAGGACTTACAACCTTGCCGGTTTGCTCGAAGGCAGCGATCCAAAGCTCAAGGCGGAAACCATCCTGTTTTCCGGCCATCACGATCACGACGGCATCAGTGGTGACCAGATCTGGCACGGTGCCGACGACAACGGCTCCGGCACCGTGGGCGTGGTTCGGCTGGCGCACGCCTTTGCCGCCAACGCTAGCCAAGGCGAGAAGCCCAAGCGTTCGCTGCTCTTCGTGGTTTTTGCCGCCGAAGAGCGCGGCCTGCTCGGCTCCTTCTACATGGCTGCGCATCCGCTGCGTCCGCTCGAGACCACGCGCGCGGTCGTCAATTTCGACATGATCGGCCGCAACGAAACGGAAAGCGACCAGACCAAAGGCCTCGTCGAAATCCCCGCCGATACCACCAATCGCCTGAACCTTATCGGCGCATCCTACAGCCCGGACTACGACCGGACCGTGGTGCAAGAGAACAAGTATGTCGGGTTGGATTTGGACTACCGCTTCGATCGCGAGTACGCGCTCAACATTTTCTTCCGCAGCGACCAGTTCCCCTTTGTGCTGCACAACATTCCGTCGTTCTGGTGGTTCACCGGCTTTCATCCCGATTACCACCACACCACGGACACGGCCGACAAGATCAATTACGGGAAAATGGCCAAGATTCTGCGCCTCGCGTACTTGACCGGCTACCGATTCGCCAATGAAGCTGCTCCGCCCAAGTTCGTAGCCAACCCCGGCGGCCATGGCACAGGGCAAATCAATTAGCCGTAAATCAAACTAACCGGAGAACTACGAACTGCAAGAGACCTCCCTCCGGCTCAGACTGCGGAAGACCGCAACCTGAGGGGTCGGGATGACCAGTTGTGTGGCCCGGCCGCTGCAAAACCGTCAGCGAGCATTTTTGTTTTCGAGTTGGGCGACGCGGCCGCGCACAATTTTCTTTATCAGCGCCATTGGCAGCGGCTTGTCGATGGGGAAGTGAATGGTCCCTTTAGAAACGGAGAAGCCCTTCAGCTGGCTTTTGAACTTCGCCATGATCGCCGCAGTGGGGAACAGGCTGCAGTGATCGGAAAACGCCGCGAACCATACCAGCATTCCTTCCTCGCTTTTGAACGCGGGAATCCGATAGCTGATGGTTTCGGTGGCTTTGCGCGGCACAACGGAACGAATCGCCGCGCGGATTTTTTTCAAAGCGCTGCGCGCGGGTTCCGGGACGCGCGCTAAGTACTCCTCCACGTTTTTAGGAGGGCCTGTGCGTTTGGCCGGAGACCTGCTTTTGCGCGATTTCGTCTTTTTCACCCAGGCGAGTATAGCAGGCGATGGCCAAGTCTGCGCCGGTCAATAACCTTCAGGGGGAATTTCGTAGCCGGCAGCTTCGAGCGAACCGGCGCCGCTCCAGCCCCAGACGAGGACCACGTCTTCCTTGCCGGTGTTGTCGAAGCCGTGCCAGTGGCCGCGCGGTGTGAAAATCACATCGCCCTGGACAGAAGGCTCGCGGCCGGTGTCCGTGTAAATGAAGCCGCTGCCCTGAACGACGATGAAAAATTCGTCGGCGTTGGGATGGCGATGCTTGTCGTGGCGCGCGCCGGAAGGAAGAACGGTCCAGCCGATGAGCAGCTTGTCCGAACCGGTGGATTTCTCGTCAATGAGGAAGCGGACCTGCATGTCGATCCAACCTTCGTCGCGCTTGAGCCCGCTGACACAGGGGACACCTCGTAGACAGCAACAAAGTCGTGATGCGCCAGGCCGAGACCGCGGCAGGCGTTGAGCATTTCGTTGGCGGCGGCGCCGAGCGGGACGGGCACGCCCATTTTCCGGCCGAGGTCGAGCGCGAGCCGCATGTCTTTTTGCTGCAGGTTGACGTTGCCGTAGGTGGCGTCGGAACTATGGCCTTCCAGAATGAGCGGCGCGCGGTAGCTGAGTACCGGCGAAGCCACGACACTTTTGAGAAAAGCCTCCACGGCTACTTCGCGAGGGACGCCACCTTTTTCGGCAAGCGCCACGCCTTCGCAAAAACCGATCACTTCGATGACCAGGGTCATGTTGAGCGCGACTTTAAGCTGTACGGCAAGGCCTTGCGCGCCGATGAAAGTGACTTTGGGACCGATGGCCAGAAGCACGGCCTGGACGCGTTCGAAAGCGGCTTTGTCACCCGCCACCATGAGCGCAGCTTGGCCCTGGCCAATCGTGAGCGTGGTGCCGGAAATGGGAGCATCGAGCATGGTGAGGCCGGCTTTAGCGAATTCGGCGGCGACGGCCCGGCTGCCGTCGGGATCGATGGTGCTCATGTCGAGATAGACGGCGTCTTTGCGCAGGCCGGCGATGACGCCGTTTTCGCCGAGAGCCAGAGCCCGAACGGCAGCGGAATCGGTAACTATGGAGAAGACGATTTCCGATCCACGCGCAACTTCGCGCGGTGAATCAGCCCAGAGTATGCCGCGTTGCAGTAGGGGCGCAGCCTTTTGCTTGGTGCGATTCCAGCCGGTGACGGTATGGCCGGCGGCAAACAAGCGCGGAACAATAGCCTGGCCCATGTCGCCAAGGCCAAGAAATCCAACTTTCACGAAGCACCTCTCTCCGATGCGAGAAACAAGAGCGGCATTTGATGGAGATAGTATCGAAGGCGGACAGGATAATGTTGATTTATTTGTGTTCAGCGGCGGAGCCTCGTGACCGGCAACAAACGCACAAACGCAAGAGCGGCCGGCTGGACATTTATATCGTAGTACGATATATTAGAAGAGCGCCCGAGCCCCGGGCCGGGCCGACCAGAAACGGCCAAACAAGTTCGACAGGGAACCATAGGGTCCCGTAAGAAGCACAGGCGCCCGTCGAACGGATCATTCCTTCTTAAGGCAAAGTTTTCCCGCCGCTCCCCTAAGTTCCCCGAACCGAAAACTCGACCCGCAGGCCCGCCGGCATTTTGCGCTAGCAGCTTCGCTGTTCGATGGGACACCCCGCAGCGCAAGAAAGGAGAGGAGATGTACAAAGAGCTGGAAGGCTTGGTTTTGGAGACTTCCGGTGACGCGCGCGCCAAGACCGCGGCGTCCGAAGCCGGCAAAGCAAGCCGGCTGCCGGAGACAAAAGTGGAAACGCATTTTGCGGAAGGCATGGTGGGGAATTTTCATCTGCAAAAGCCCCGCACATGGATGGATTTCTTTGTATCGGTTCTTGGACACAGTTTCGTCGTGGCTTTGCTGATTTTGTTGCCCTTGCTTTATACGCAAGCCATCAATATGCCGCAATTCGAGAAAACGCTTTTGGTGGCGCCACCGCCTCCTCCGCCGCCACCCCCGCCGCCCGCGCCGGTGCATGTGATCGAGCAGCCGCCAAAATCCTTCTTCACGGCGGGCAAGCTGTTTGCGCCGAAATTCATTCCAAGACAGATCGCGCAAGTGAAGGAGGAGGCGCCGCCTCCGGAGCCAGCTTCGAGCGGAGTGGATGGCGGCGTTCCCGGAGGCGTGCCGGGAGGACAACTGGGAGGAGTGCTTGGAGGCATCCTGGGAGGCAGCGGCAAGGCGACGCCTCCGCCTCCAAAGCCCGCGGCGCATAAAGGGCCTTATCGCGTGGGCGGAAACGTGCAAGCGCCGAAATTGATCGAGCGGGTGCAGCCGGTGTATCCGCCTCTGGCCAGACAGGCGCGCATTCAAGGAGATGTGGTCATTGAAAGCGTGATTGACATGCAGGGAAGGGTGACGCAGATGAAAGTGGTGTCGGGAAGCCCGCTGCTCGTGCAAGCCGCGGAGCAAGCGCTGGAACAATGGAGGTATCAGCCGACGCTGTTGAATGGACAACCGGTGGCCGTGGATATGCTGGTGACCTTGCACTTCACGCTCGGTCAGAATTCTTGAACGGAAAGCGCGGCAAGGGTCAGCGCTTCCATAATTTCATGACCGCGGAATAGTCGAGGTCCTCCTTGGCGGCGCCTTTGACCGCATTATAGATTTCGCGGGCGGCGGCGGTGGCCGGCAGAGCCACGCCCAACTGATTGGCAAGGTCGAGCGCGAGGCCCAGATCTTTGTGCATGAGGCGCAAGGGGAAACTCGGAACGTATTCGCCTTTGAGAAGATTGGGAGCTTTGACGTCCAGAACGCCAGAGCGCGCCATGCTGGATTGCATGACTTCGACGAGCTTTTCGCCG
>QHYJ01000152.1:32383-34277 GCA_003223255.1 Acidobacteriota bacterium
ATGGTTTGCCCCGCGCCGTTCGGGCCAAGGTGAAACAATTTTTTGCCCATGACGCTCAGGACGGATTCGGCTTCCTTTAGCGTTTCCGCATCGCCCCCAATCATAAAAACAAGTTCGCCCTTTTTGGCGCCCCAATCGCCGCCGGTGACGGGCGCGTCCAGGAAGCGCACGCCGCGCTCCGTGCATGCAGCGGCGATTTTGCGGGCCAGCGCGGGAGAGACGGTGCTGGAGTCCACGTAAATGCTTCCGCGTTTAAGCGACTGCAGGGCGCCGCAATTGCCCCAGAGGACTTCTTCAAGCGCCGGGGGATCGCTGACGATGGTGAGAAGAAAATCGCAAGCGGCGGCGACTTCTTCGGGTGACTTGGCGAGCTTGGCGCCCGCGGCCACGAGTTCTCCGGCCCTTGAGGGAGTACGGTTCCAAACGGTGAGTGAGTAGCCGGCCTTAATGAGATTCATGCCCATGGGTCGGCCCATGAGGCCAAGACCGATGAGCCCGATCTTTTTTGTGGGGTGATTCAAGAGAGACCTCCTCGGAAAGCGGCTAGAGTAAAGCATCGCCGGGTTTTGTTCAAAACAAAGAAAAGATTGTAGCTGAATAGTGAAGAAGGGCGAACCGCGGAAAGCGGCCGGCTGTCTGATTATTGGAGCGTGACCGGTGAGCCCGGACGACGGTAAACAACCTGGCCTTTGAATAAAGTCAGTTCACACTGGAGGTCCTTCAATTCGTCGGAGGGAATCGTGTACATATCGCGATCCCAGATGGCGATGTCCGCGTCTTTGCCGACCTCTAGCGAGCCGATGCGATCCTCGAGGAAGAGCTGATGTGCAGCCCAAATGGTGTAGGAGCGGAGAGCGGCGTGGATATCGACGGCTTCCGCCGTGCCAAAAGGCTCGAGCCCATACGTGCCATTGAGAGTCTTGCGAACAACGGTGCTCCAGATCCCGTAACGAGCTGGAAACGGAGTCACAAAATAATCCGAGCCGCCCGCCCAAGGAATGCCGCGGGTCCAATAGGTGTGAAACGGCATGAGCCGAAGCGAGCGCGCCGGCCCGAAATTTGCAGCATAGGTATCGCCAATCCATCACATGAATTCGGCTTGGGTCTCCGGATAGGCGGCATCGAATTGCTTTTCGAGGGCGGCCATCGTGGCGATGGCGTGCTCGGTGGGAATGTTGGCGTGGATGATCCCGTGACGCAGTCCCGAGGTGGGCTTATCCTTCAGCGCCTGCGCGTAAGTGTCCACCACCCAATCAATCGCACGGTCTCCGACGGCATGCGTGCTGACGTGAATCCCCGCCTCGTGAAGCAGGCGCACTTGCTGGCGGTAAACTTCAGGATCGGTGGTAGGGTACCCGCGATTGCCGGAATCGGTGCCGGTGGAATTCTTGTTCCAGTCGTCATACACCCAGGCGGTGCGAGCGCCGCCGCTGCCGTCCATGAAGAACTTGACGCCGCCGGAAATCAGCACATCGTCCGCCTGCGCGGACCGCGGCCGTGGAAGAGTCAGAAGGCGGGCGAGGACTTGCCGCGTCTGCCCGAGTTTGCTGCCCCCAAGCCAGAGAGCAAACAGGTGAATCGTGAATTTGTTTTGATCGTGCAACTCACGGTAGATGCTCCAATTCTCGTCCGTGATTCCCGGATCTTTGATAGCGGTCATGCCTTCCTTATTCAGATCTGCCATCAGACGAAGATAGCCCTCGCGCATCTGCCGGAGGGTATACGGAGGAATTAGACCGGTGACGAGCTGCATGGCCGCATCTTCTTTGAGGACACCGGTAGGCTGATTTTTTGCATCGCGATCGATGGTTCCGGCTTCAGGGTTTTTGGTTTCCGACGACACATGCGCAAGCCTCAGCGCGGCCGTGTTGGCCACACCGTAGTGGCCGGTGGT
>QHYJ01000153.1:0-1208 GCA_003223255.1 Acidobacteriota bacterium
ATCTACGAGTAGCGGTGAATTGCGCGTCAGCGTTGTGCCGCCCAGGTTGATCGATCCGCGCACAAACCGAAAAATCCCGGTACGTGCAAGACCGGTGTAGACTGTTGGCGCTCCGAAGCCGGCGATACCCACGTTGGTGGCCGAGATGGGCTCCGTTTGATTGATCTGGTTATTCTGAAAGCTGCCGAAGAAGAAAGTCTTCTTCTTGATGATAGGGCCACCGATAGCAAAGCCATACTCGTTGAGCTTCAGTTCCGGCCGCTGCCTACCTTCGTAATTGCTGAACCACTCGTTGGCGTTGTAATCCGTATTCCGGTTGAAGTAAAACACCGTGCCGTGAAAGGCGTTCGTACCGGGCTTCATGGCAATGATCACATTCGCGCCGCTATTGCGTCCTTGCTCAGCGGTCGCGCCGAGGGTGACGGTGCGAAACTCTTGGACATTGTCGGGATTCAGGCGCTGGATATTACCCTGCGGATTGGGCACCGTGGACTCATTAGCATCAATGCCGTCAATCGTGACATTATGAGCTCGATCACGAGAGCCAAACACGTGGGTGTCGGAACCGGCACCGTTGGTGGTGCGTTGCACCACACCTGGTTCCAGCGTCAACAGCGCGAGCGGGTTGCGGCCATTGAGGGGTAGGTTCTCCACCTGTTTCGTATCTATGATATCGCTCACGGTGGCGTTGGACGTTTCTAGGCGCTGATAGTTCGATTCGACTACCTCTACGGACTGCCCGACCGTGCCCACTTTCAAGGCAACATCCACCACCAGTGGCGTACCAACCGTAAGCACGTTGTGCACGCTGGTAAACGTTTGAAAGGCCGGCATCGTCACCGTGATGCTGTAACGTCCGGGAGTTAGAGAAGCAAACGCATAGGTGCCCGCACTGCTTGTGTTCTGTTCAAAAACCACGCCCGTGTCATCGTTCTTCGCTTCCACTTTGGCGTTGGCTACGACAGCGCCGGAAGCATCGGTCACCACTCCCGTAATGGATGATGTGCCGACTTGCGCCCGAAGTGAATAGACACCCAGAAGACTTAGAAGGAACGCTAGTTTCGCGAATTTACCTATCATGGAATCCCCCATCCCGCGGCGAGCCAGCAAGACCTCCTCCAAAATCAGGAGTAGAGCTAACAACGACTAGCAGACCATCTGTGTATTTGCTCTTTTACTCCTAGAGTTCGAATTGGTCAAATCAAGAA
>QHYJ01000153.1:1302-2945 GCA_003223255.1 Acidobacteriota bacterium
ACACCCTAAAGGGCCTGCCCCGCGTGGAAAAGAAACCAACACGCTGGCCAGATCAGAATAACTCCCAGCAATGCGACGCCCGCCGTTACGCGGCGTCTCCAAAAATTCAGGACGGCCGCGGCGAACAACACGATTGCGCCTGTCATTGGCGATTTGATTGCCGTCGCAAGAGGATGAAACATCAAATCCAGAAGTAGATACCCGAAAAGTACGACCGCAGCGGTCAAGGCATACAGCAGAAACGTAATCATCGCCTGCTCTCTGAATACGCATCAGATTGCGAACAAGTTTTGCTCGGAAACGTTTGTCAAAACTGACGGTCGCAAGGAAGCAATCCAATAGGAATCGCTCTTCACAAAGCAAGGCACTTATGAAGCAACGGGAGCACCCGAGGCTACGGGCAATTAGCCTGCGGTTTACACGTTCCCGCGCTCTTGCTCCGTGCAAGTCGTAGGCCATGCGGGCGGCGTATCCGATTGCCGCTCCGAGTTCAGTCTGCCAGGCCGGCAAAGCCTCAAGCGATTGTGCTGACTTGCGGGTTTTGCGGCTTAACAATCGAAGAGCCGCGAAAACAATGGTCGCATAGAAGGCTGCGTTCACGGGAACAGCTATCCCGACGTAATTTGCCGTACTCGTGCTTTCGAAGCTGCCGGGGAGCAGAACAGCACAAGCGATCCAACCTGGGTACGAAGCAATAAACAAGAGGTTGCTGAGCGCCGGATGGTGATCGGGGTTTACCGCAAAAGAGAGGCCCAGCAGCGATCCCGAAACAAAAGCTCCAGCAATGATGGCAATTCAGAAGTGTCGCTTCCAACTGCTCACGCGTTGCTCCTTACCCTGTGCTTTCATCAGGGCGCATTGCGCGCCTGCCTCGGCGAAGGAGCCAAATAAGCGCGGCGATGGCTTCCGCCGACGCCACGCAGTCAAGAAATACTTCCAGAGGCGGAGATAGCTGAGTGCAATCCGGGGAAGATTGTGCACAATGAAACTTGCCCTGGTACATGTCACTGAAGACCATTGGAACGGCGACGAAAACCACGAGCGCCAGCAGCAATCCGAATAAGCTTTCTACTTCTTTGTTGAGATCCAACTTCCTGGCACTTCGGCATACATAAACAGCCAGTCCAATTCCAATCGTGGCCATCAGGAACTCGGCGGACTGATCGAACATGCTCTCTTGCCCCGGGGGGCCAGCAACCCCCCTTGGCATAACCGCAAACCGACAAGGATCAAACCACACGCCAGGAACACCAGGAATCCGACTCCGAACGACATCTTTGCCGTCTTCGCCAAGGTTGCTGGGTCTTTGCGGTCGCTCTGTATTCTGCGCTGAAAAATGTATGGCGAGGGCACTGAAAACAGCGATTGGACCACCGAGATAAGGAGAATGGCCGGGAGCACCGAACCCTCGGTATAAGAACGTTGTGGATCTCGTTCTTTAAGCGCCATTGAGATGGCGGACGCCAGGATAGGAATTCGCCAACTGAGCAAGGGGTGCTTCCTCAAGAACAAGTAAGCGACGGGAGGGCCGAGCAGGACGCTTGTGAATTGGGCGCCAGGGAGCGCGCCGAGCGTCGCGCCCCAGGCTGCCGCGGCTAACATCAAGCACCATTCGCGAGTCGAGAAGCTATTGTTCAACGGAA
>QHYJ01000154.1:0-2991 GCA_003223255.1 Acidobacteriota bacterium
GCGACAATTAGGCCGAGGGCCGGTTCAGCCCGAGGCATGCGCGAATCGAAGACGCGGTTTCATCTGCCTGCCGCTTCATACAGTATACGGCGCGGCGCTTTCACATCACGTGTTCCAATTCAAGCCGGTTGTTCAAAGAAGAAGTACAACGAAAGAAACGAAAGATGAGCACCCGTTGCATGACGGCAATAATGCGTGTGCGCACAGTATCGCTTTCTCGCTACTGTTAAGCACCTAAACTAGCGATGTCGTAGGAAGCCATACACCCCTGTCTTTTGCGGCCACTGTTCAAAAGGGCGGTTCCCGGATCAGAAACAGCTCTGTAGGGTATTCAGCCTACGCGATCTTCCACGAATTATCGGAGTATCGCCCCTGCGCTTTATTTTCCTTTACTTTGAGACCGGGAACTGGGAGATGAGCCAGGAGAACTCAAGGTGGGCAAGACTTACGAACGCCTCCTGCCACGCGTAAATGGGCGATCTCCCAGGATCTCGGTGCCTGGGGAGCTAGCTATAGAAAGATACAAAAGGCTCCTTCTGTCTTGCAACTCGCTGGCTGCGTGACGCTCGGTTTGTTCTTTGCCGGCATCGTCGTTCCAAGTTTTCTTAGGTCCGGGATGGCCACCAACCATGCCCTGGCAGTTGGGTCCCTCCGCGCCCTAACCATCGGCAGAATCACACTCTTGTTCACGCTACAGAACCTCGCATCGGCCCTACTGGGCGGGTTGTTCGGTGCGCTGATCGCGGTCGCCATCGAATTCCCCGGGACGCTCGCCAAGGCAAGCCGGCTGCCTCCAACGAATATTGATGTGATCTCCGGGCATGAATAGCCTTTCGTATCGCCAAACATTCCCTTCGTGCGACGGAGTAGGAGCGGCGTCAACTTCCAGCGTTTGCGGGTGTTCAATCGTGACGGTCACCCCAATAGTGGGATAGCCGAAATGAGCGCAGTAGAAAGACAGTGGGCAACTTACTGCGCATTTGCCGTCGAATCTGTAGCTTATCCCTTGGATGCAGGCTGAATCTCTACAGGATCCGCGAGCCCTTGAAGAACCCAAGGTTCATCTTCCTTAGATTGTCGCGTGGACCGCCACGCATAATTCTTTTCTGAGGACACAAGGGTTACAGAATCAAGACGAGGATTCTCGGCCTGCTCGAAATCCATTTTGTACGGGAACTCAATTGCTTCTTTTGTGGAATTAACCAGCTCGAAGTCCACTTGGGGAAGGAGTTTATACCGCGCGTTGAAATTCCCGCGGAACAGCTTCGTATCAAAAACCAATCGCTTGAGGCGCTCCTTTAACTGTGGTTGCTGGTCGAATCCTAGGAGATATTCAAAAATGTCTCTGGCCGCCTCCTTTAGCAACCTAGCTTTCAAGAACGGATCTACAAGAAACATGAGGAGGGCAGAGATAACGGCGGCCTCCCCGATGGAGTACCGGAAATAGCCGGGGGGGGATTCCCAAACGAGCCATTCCCCAAAGGCAACATAGACTAAGGAAATGTATTTGACAGGCGTTCGTTCAATGAGCTTTTCCCACCATGCTTCCAATGAAAAAGCACCAGGAGTTTGGGACAT
Source organism: Acidobacteriota bacterium (assembly GCA_003223255.1). Classification (GTDB taxonomy): domain Bacteria; phylum Acidobacteriota; class Terriglobia; order Acidiferrales; family UBA7541; genus Acidiferrum. The sequence goes on from QHYJ01000154.1 coordinate 1,579, forward strand.
AGACTCGACCTTCGGCTGAATTTCCGTTCCCCCACAGAATGAGTTCTAAAGATTCTGCCATCTACTTTGCTCATCAAAGAAACCATTTTTACAGCAGCTGTAAGTCCGTTCAGGAGATCAGGAACCAAAAAGAAGAATGCGAGCAATTATTGGTCGCACGGCAAACGGATACCGAATTTCGAGCTGGGAACTCGGATCTGCGCAGATACAAATGCGTAGTCCCGTGTGAGCAGGACCGGTTAAGTCACACTGTCTTACTGGTGCAGACGGAGAGTTTACCTGCCTGGTTCGAAACGAATGGGCTCCGAGACTCTTTCTAATTCACAGTTACTGCGACCGTCGTGGAATGGCTGAGGTTGCCGGACGTTCCTGTAATCGTCAGTGTGTAAGTTCCAGCCGGAGTTCCCAGGGGTTTTACCATGAGCGAAGCCGTCATGGTTACGCCGACATATGAAGCAGAGATCGTGACCGGAGTCGAAGCGCTCACTGCGCTGGTGTTCACAGGGAACGTCGCACTTGTGGCCCCGGTAGCGACAGTGATGCTCGACGGAACGGTCGCCGACGCGCTATTGCTTGAAAGATTCACGGTGGCGCCGCCGCTCGGCGTCGCTGCGCTGAGAGTTACCGTCCCGGTCGCGGAGGAACCACCGTTTACGCTGCTTGGACTAAGCGTCACCGAAGACAGCACAGGCGACACCGGTCCCGTCACGGAGCCGTAACCGCCGCCGCAAGAGTGGCTATAGAGTGCGACAACAAGGACCGCGGTTGCAGCAGCAAGCCTGTGTTTCCCGCGCGAAGCGCTGTTGAGGTTCGAAAATAGCAACGCGATCATAAGCCACGCGATCCCCACCACCAGCACTACGAGCAGGTCGATTCGAGGCTCGGATCGCGGAGAAACCAGAGGCGGTACCACCGACCGCGGCAGCGTCGTTAATGTAACTGCTGCAGTCGCCGTGTCCGACCCGTCTAACGTCACCGCCGGCGGGGAGACCGTGCACGTGGCTGCCGCTGGGGCGCCGGTACAACTCCAGGTTATCGTTTGATTGAATCCGTTCGCTGGTGCGGCGGACACCGTGTAATTTGCCGTTCCTCCCGCTGGTATGGCCTGGGTGCCCGGCGCCGCAGAAACGTTGTAGTCCGGTGAACCGCCCATGACCGACACGGACTGAAGTGCCGGAACCAGATCGAGCCGCCCATTGCCCATGCCCGGGTCGGAGAGCGGTGCGGCATGCGCTACCGCGGCGGCAGCTTCTGGCTGATTTATGGTCGTCTTTAGTCCGCGCAGCAGGGCTCCTCCGCCCGAAAGAAATGGCGCGCTGAACGAAGTTCCCCATCCCGCCGCATACGAGTTGTAGGGGTAGGTGCTCACAATGGCTTCGCCTGGGGCCGCCACCCACACGATCGCATTCCCAA
>QHYJ01000154.1:3030-14667 GCA_003223255.1 Acidobacteriota bacterium
AACCGTCTCCTGCATCCCGTTGTTTCCCGCCGATGACGCGCAAATTGTGCCCAACCTGCTCGCGTAATTGAGCGCATTCTCCAATTCTGTAGATGCGGTCTTGAAATCAAAGCTCATGTTGATCACGTTCGCGTTGTACTTCTGCACCGCGTCATAGATCGCCCGCAGTATGTCAGAGAGGGCGCCCGTTCCATCCGACTTGAACGCCTTCAGGGGCAACAGTTTGGCGCTGGGAGCCACCAGGTGGATGATGCCCATCACCATCGTCCCGTGGCCGAATGCGGCATATTGCGGATTGCCATCAAGAACGGCTGCCGTCGATTGATCCAAAACCGCGGCGGTAGACTGATTTACTTGTGCAGGTGCGGGGCAAGTGGCAGAGCTGCATGGGGGAGGTGGGCAGGAACTAAAAGGGCAGGGCATGACGTCGCTTAACTCTGAACCACTAGGCTGGTTTCGCGTGTAGTCGTAGCCCGTCAACAGAACACCCTGCAATGCCGGATGAGTGGGATCTACTCCCGTGTCAATGTCTGCAACAATTCCTGTCCCTGTAACGTTGAATGTGCTTTGGGCGTTCTGAACCTCTACGATCATTGCCGCCTGCTGATTCGCATAGCTGTTCCACACCATCGGCGAGGGAACCAGGAGCGGACCAACCAAGCTGATCACCTGATCCACTTCGGCATTCACGAATCCTGCCAGCTGTTGGAGGAGCCCGAGGAGACTCTGAAGGGGAAGAGGGGTGTTCACCAGGAATACTTGGCCCAGCGTGCCGTCGAGCCCTCCGACCACGGAGCAGGTCGTGGGTAAGGTGCAGAGCGTCTGAAGCGCTTGCAGATTCGTCGTGCGAACAATGACTCCCGTGTCCGCCTTTGCCGATGCGGTCCACATAAGGGCAATGAGCACACTTGCCAACCCTATTCTTCTTTTCATCACGAGGTCTCCTCGCCATGCAATGTCCGGAGTCCCAACCGGGGGCCCGAGTCGAGACTTGGTTCTGCAGAATCCCACTCGTTCTCCCAGAACCTAATTTTTGGTTAGAACTGTCCCCTTGAGCCCCCCAACGCAGCCGTTGTCCATCAACAGCTTGCAGATGGACGGGACGCCTCGGTCCCAGGGGACGTCGCCAGACCAGAGGCAGCTGGCCCCTCAATCCAGTTCTCCCCTGATAACTAGGAGCAGGGATAGGAGCGGAAAAATAGCAGGTAAACACCTCATTCCGCGGGGGGCAATGGCGGGTGTCCAGGGTGTAAGCAAAAAAAACCGATTTTCCTGGATTCCGGGCGAGACCGCCGGCGTGGATTGCATGGTGTCAGGATCAGAGGTCGGTTCTATCCGAGGTCGGTTCTATCCTTTGTGTTTTCTTCGCCGATTTTCTGAGATCGCCAAACTCTAAGGCGAATGACCGCCAAAAGTAACAAAAAAGCGCCCCCACTCTCTATCGGTTTTGCAAGTTAGGAAGAACCCCGCATCTTCGCACCCTCCCCTTTTCGGGCCGTCAGGTCGCCCTTGCGCCCGTGGCATCAAAACTTGTGATCGACGAGCCTACAATTTAGAACGTTGGAGCTCGATTTTGCTTTCCTTCAATTCGGACTTCTGTTGGCAGCCTTGTGCTTGCCGAGGATACGGCGAAGAGGCGCAATTTCGCGTGCCGGTTCAAGTCTGTACACCAAAACCCAACGCCGTGAAGTCGGCTTCGGCCACGCCACTTGGCAAACTCCTGGGAAGTCAATCCGGAAGCAGCCTTCCAGGTTGCCCGTGATCCCTCCCCGAGCGGTAGACAGATGCCATCCGCTAATGGTGAGATACGATACTCTCTCTGACGAATGGGAATCGCCACATGACCGCAGCAGGTTTTCGCAGGATGGCCCTGAGCCTGGAGGGCGTGGAAGAGTACTCTCACGCGGGATTGCCGGCTTTTCGTGCAGGAGGCAAGAAATTTGCTTCGCTCGCGTCGCAAGCAGAGGGCTACGTAAATCTGATGGCTACGCTGGAGCAGCAGGCAGCGTTTGTGGAAGAGGCACCTGAGATTTTCCTGCCGATTCCTGGCGGCTGGGGAAAGATGGGACACACGCATATTCGCCTGGCGGCGGCGAGCGAGGATGTGCGGACGGGTGCACTCCGAACGGCGTGGAAACTGCGAATTGATAAGCACGCAAAGACAAGTCGAAAAAAACTCCCATGTGGCGGAGCGCAGCGGAGTAACAGATAAGAAGCGCGGGAAGCGACCACTATGAGAGCAACAAAAGCGCGAAACATGAATAGCAATAAAAAGGAGTTGTCACCAGAACAACGTAAAGAATTACTGGGAGCATTGAAAGCCCGTTTTGAGAAAAACATGAACCGCCATAAAGGTCTTGAATGGGCTAAAGTACAAACAAAGCTGGAAGTTAATGCTGAAAAACTGTGGTCACTCAATGAAATGGAAAGAACGGGCGGTGAACCGGACGTTGTTGGTCATGATAAAAAGACGGGCGAATACATCTTTTATGATTGTTCAACGGAAAGTCCTAAGGGCCGAAGAAGTGCTTGCTACGACCATGAAGCTCTGGAGTCAAGGAAAGAACACAAACCACAGGATAACGCTGTGGATATGGCGGCTGCCATGGGCATTGAACTTTTAACGGAGGAACAATACCGAGAGTTGCAGAAACTTGGAAATTTCGATACGAAAACGTCGAGCTGGGTGAAAACACCTTCTGATATCAGAAAACTCGGCGGCGCCCTCTTTTGTGATCGCCGCTACGACACTGTTTTCGTGTATCACAACGGTGCGGAATCTTACTATGCCGCTAGGGCGTTCCGTGGCTCGCTAAGGGTCTGAATTTTGCATGTCCGGCCCCTTTCCCCTCTCGGCAAGACCACTCGGCCTGGGCAGAAATTCTCTGAACACATCCGCACTGGCCACGATGGACTTCCGCGTTCTCAAGTACTTCCCGTTTGGCCGTGTGAAACGCCACGACGTGGTAGGACGTTCCGCATTTGTCCAATACATCATGGCGGAAAGTGAGACGCTCGCCTTCACCAACGCCGACCCAGCCGGGCCCTGGCAGGCTTTTGTCATGCGACACGTCGTGCGCGCGGTGAACGACGGCGACCTGACATCCTTTGTCGGCGGATTGCGGGGCGAAGCATGGATGCTGGCAGACGCATGCACGAAATTCCAGGTCGGATTGATCGAGCGGGCGGTGCTGCGCGATCGCGAAGCTTTCATTACTGCTCTTCTTGATGTCGATCCCGCTGTGCTGCGCCGTCGCGTGCCGCCGCTATCGCAGGCCATTGAATTCGCGTTCACGTATGCGAAGACCCGTCTGCTTCCGACGCTGCTGCGCATCTGGCGCGGTCGGCTTGACCCACTTCCACTCTTCGACAATCTCAGGGTCTGCCTGGTGTATGATGTCGCGCACCTTCGCGAGCGTCTTCCCGCGCCAGTCACCAAGTTCCCTGATCCTCTCGTCGATTAATGCAGAGGCGGACTTCGCCGCGACGGTTTTTTCCATGTCAAAGCTCCAATTCTCGCAGATAATTTAGCTGCGCTCAGCGTAACCTGCAACCTCCGCAAGTAGAAGCTTCTTCTGGTTCGATAGCAGTTCGGAAAGATGGTCGCTAGGGGATGAAGATTGGCCTGCAACATGCTGGCAATCTGGGTTGGTAATTAGCCGCACAAATTCACACGCACAGCTCCGGGTCAGATGGACAACACCCTTCTGCCCCGGCTTTTTGGCTGGGCCCTGGCAAGCATGGGCCATCACGACTTTTATTCGGACTCTATGGAATAATCAGTCGATGGAACACTCAGCGCATCCCGGGGGAGTGTTTGGTCGCCACGCAGCGGCACTCCGAGCGGCACCCTTGCAGCCTTTTCTCCGCTTAAACTTTGTGAGAAAACTTAAATTTCGAGGTGATTGTGGACGTGCAAACTCCCGGGGGCGGCCGATGGATCGTTGTCGGTCCGCCGGCTGCCGGTTGGCTCCCTGGAACGGCAGGCGCTGGCCTGTCCCGGGATGGCCCTCGTTGTTCCACCCGAAGGATCTGTGGAGCACCAACGCATCGGCCAAAGCACCGGATTCAGCTTTCTTACCGAAGACGTGCGTAGCTTGTTCGAAGAATGGTCGAGACGCGGAGTCCATTTCCCGCTCCCACCCATGGAACCTTCCTGGGGAAACGGGCAAGCGAGGTACGCGGTTTTTGAAGATGCGGATGGAAACAGTTTTTCTCTGATTGAGTTCGATGAGGCAACGCGCACCCTGGAAGCAGAGCGCCGTGCTCAGTCCGCTAGGTTGGAACCGGAGCGCCACGCTGCGCGCGAGTTGGCAATCGCCAAACAAGTGCAGACCCGTTTGTTTCCGCAACACCAGCCACCGATTCGAACGCTTGTATATGCGGGGACTTGCCATCCCGCTCGGACCGTCGGCGGAGACTATTACGACTTTCTTGATCTCGGCAGCGGAAGGCTCGGCCTAGTATTAGCGGACATAGCGGGCAAAGGCATCGGAGCCGCCCTGCTCATGGCGAATCTCCAAGCAGCCCTGCGCAGCCAGTGCGCGACGGCTTGGGAAGAGCCCGAACGATTTCTGCGGTCGGTGAATCAGTTGCTTTACGAAAACACGGCTAAGGGGGATTACGCTACGCTATTCTTCGCCGAATACGACGATGATACGCGCAAGCTGCGCTACTCGAATTGCGGCCATCCGCCTGCCTTGCTCCTACGGGGCGACGACAGTCTGGAACGGTTTGGGGCAACCTGCACTGTGGCGGGCTTGTTCGAGAAATGGGATTGCACGATGGAAGAACGCGAACTGGCTCCAGACGACGCCGTCCTGCTTTACACCGATGGTGTTACAGAAGCTCTGAATGGTGAGGGAGAGGAATTTGGTGAGGAGCGTCTGCTGGAAACCACCCGGCAACACCGTGAGCTGCCCCTGCCGGAGTTGCTGGCAGCAGTTGCAGATCAGGCTCGAAGATTCAGCCCTCATGAACAGGCCGACGACATCACGTTGATAGTCGCCAAATGCACATGAGGCTGGCCGCCTGTTCAGTCGGTGCGGCGCTGGCTGCCCCACTTGGTGGTATAGGGCAGCACGAACAAGTACAGACCGGTGAACAGGAGCAAGGCGAGCGGGAACACCGCCAAGAGGCCCACCCTAGAGGTATACTTCCCCTGTACCCGGCGACGATGTTGACGATGACGGCAACCGTAAAGGCAATGCACAGCCAGCGGTGGGTCTGCCGAACCCGTTTGTTCCAGTTCAATGTAACCTCCTCTCGAAGACGAGCCCGAAGCGGATCGGGCACACCTACAAGTACTGCGTAACCCCTTCGACGAGAGCGTCCTGCCTCTTCGATTCACGACTTTTGACCCGCCTGCGGCGGCCAGTTGGGCATTTCCATATCGAACTGCTTGGCGTATTCTGGCGTTCAGCCGCTGCCAGCCGCCGGACTTCATGGCGTCGGTGCCGACGATGCGGGCGATGGGAGTTCCGCTGAGAAGGTGATCCAATACATCGAAAGCAATGTGCCAGCCCGCGGCGCCCCACGAAATGAAGCGGCGATCGATGTTGTGCCACAGCGTCAGGCGCGTGCCGCCACCAAGGGCTTCGAGTTCCCAGCGGGTATCGTTGTACTCAAGCACCTTGGGAGCATCGGCTCGCGTCACTCTTGTTTCGAGCGGCGCGGGAGCTCCCACCCAGGTGAGCTTGACCGTTCCAACCGTACCCAGGTGCCCATCAAACTCAAAGGGCGCCCACTCGCGCAGGTGCGCCGGGTCGGTAAGCGCCAGCCAGACTTTTTCCGGCGAGTGCCGCAGCTCTCTGACGAGAATCAGCGTCCACTTCTCTCCGCCCTTTCGTACCTGCGCCCCGCTGGCCGGACCCGGTGTGTACTGCTCGCGGTCGGTCATCGCGCCGCCTGTGATTTGCGTGCCAGTTGGACAAGCTGGATGAGGTTGCCGCAGGTGTCGTTCAGCATCGCAATGATGGAGGCGGTCACGTCGGTGGGCGGCATCGTGAACTGGGCGCCGAGGGCCTTGGTCCGCTCGTAGTCGCCCTTGACGTCGTCGGTGTAGAACATGGCCGCGGGCTGGCCCTGTTGAAACATCGCTTGCTGATACGCTTTGGCCGCGGGGTTGTTGTTCAGCGCCAGCTGCAGCTCCGTGCCGTCCGGCTCCTCGGGCGAGGCCACGGTCAGCCAGCGATAGGGGCCCTGACTGAAATCGGTCTTCTTGGCAAAGCCCAGTACCTCCGTATAGAAGCGCAGGGCCTTGTCCTGGTCGTCCACGTATATGCTGGTCACTTTGATTTTCATTTCGTTTCTCCTATGTCACGTTCGCGGTTTGGGCCGCGTCGTCTTCTCCCTGTCTTGCTTTTCGTTGATGTTGCCCGATTCATGGATTGGTCCATGCGGTCGAGATGGCGTTCGAGTGCATCCACGTGACCGGACCAGAACCGGCGGAACTGCTCCAGCCAGGCATCCACCTCCTGAAATGGTTCAGGTTTCAGCCGGTAGAGACGGCGCTGTGCGTCCACCATGGATTCCACGAAACCGGCCTCTCGCAGGACTCGCAGGTGCTTTGACACGGTCGGCTGCGGCATACCAAGCCGGCGCTCGATCTCTCCCACCGACTGTTGGGACGAGACCAGCAGGCTCAATATCGCGCGGCGGTTCGGCTCCGCAATGATATCGAATACAGATTCCATGCTCTTCGTATACTCTACAGAGCATATACGTGTCAAGGTATATTTAGGCAGGGGTGCAGGCAACGGTCGCCGAAGTGGGTTTGCCCGTAGCTCGGGAGCAACCGTTTTTGCAATCCGCGAGATTGAGCCAAAGCTTTTTGGAAGTGTAGTCGCGGAGACGACAAAAATCGTCACGAGCGCGTGAGCTATCAAGCCAATGTGGATGAAGGGGTGGTACCGAATAATAGGAGGCAACAACTTCAATCCTGAACCTGTCAGGCCGTGCCGTTGCGCATCAGCTGACTGGCGGAAGCTTTGCCATGAATTGCTCCGTTCGACGCGCTAGCATATTCAGCCAATCAATTTGTTTACGTGTAGCGGTGCGGAACAGGTCGACGAATGCTGGCGGCATCAGCGACCAGTCGATGGCGAGTGCACCCCAGTCGGGACGGCGACCGTCATAGTCGGTGAAGCCGTAATGGCGTGCGAGCTCCCATGAACTCAGCAGCTGGCCAGTCCACTCAATTGAGCTTGAATCGGAGGCGAGCGCCGCGATGGCGCGTCCCACAAAAAGCGGAGATTCCGATTCAAGGAAATTGGGGTCCTTTTTGCCGGCATCACGCCAGTTCTCTTCTGTGACGCCCTTACGCTGCAGCATAGATTCGGACCGCAGGAAACCCGGCGTGATCGACACGGCGGTGACGCCGTGCGGCCACAGCTCGGGCGCCATGTTGAGCGCTAGACCTTTGATCGCGAGCTTAACGGTCTGCGTCAGCGGGTTGCCGCCAGCAAACAGTGTGTCGTTTTCGCTCACTTCGACGATGAGACCGCGGCCCGCGCGAATCATCAGCGGCGCTGCGTGTTTCGAGGTGATGATGTGCGACAAAATGCACTGTCTAAAAATCGCTTCCCCCGTTTTCCAAGTGCGTATTCCAGAACGATCCCCATTGATGCATCATTGGATCTTCGCCAGCGACACTGTTGACGAGAACATCGAGGCGCCCCTGCTCCTTGTCGACACGCTCGAAGAGCGCTTGTACCTCAGATTCCAGCGTGTGATCGACACGGATAGCAACCGCACGACCACCGGCCATGGCGATCATTTCAGCGGTCTCTTCTATTGTTTCTTGTCGTTTGTACGGCGACGGGTTGTCGCGCGTGCTGCGGCCGGTGCAGTAGACGACCGCCCCTGCCTCTCCAAGCGCGCGGGCGATGCCGCGTCCCGCGCCCCGGGTGGCGCCCGCAACGACAGCGACTTGTCCGCTGAGTGGCATCATGCCACAGACCATATTTTCGCGAAAATAGTTCTTCACCACCGTGGGAACCATCGTCGGGGCCGCAAAGCTGGCGGTCACAGTCGCAATCATTGCGATCAGCGTCTTGGCGGACATCGTGGGTCTCCTTCTGCAATAAATGATGGTGCCCCAAGTGCGTATTTTTGAACACGCCGGTGCTTTGTTCATGTGTTTGTCCCCCTTCCGTGCGTCAATTGCAGTCGCCACAACGCCGAAGCGCGCCGCGACTACGGCTTCGCTGCCTTCCTCTGCAGCTCCTCGCGTAGACGCTGCTCCCGCTCTTTGATCTCGGGAGTGGCCTCAGCGCCGAAGTCTTCCGCCTCAAACACTCGGCGAACCTCGATCTCGGTTCCCCCGTCGAACGGAGCGCGCTTGAGCCACTCGATCGCCTCTTCCATCGACCTCACCTGCCACAGCCAGAAGCCGGCGATCAGTTCCTTCGTTTCCGTGAACGGCCCGGCCTTTCGAGCTCGCATGAAGCCCCTCGCCCGCAAGCATTACGCCTGCCTTCACCAGCTCTTCGTTGTACTTCCCCATCTCGGAAAGGAGTTCCTTGCTAGGAAGAACGCCCGCCTCCGAGTTCTTGTCAGCCTTGACTATCAAAGGGGGTTGGACCGGGCCCCATCAGGAAATTAGAGACTGTAGCTTCTCATTTGAGTAATTGCGATCACTTCTACGGAAACCGCTTTTTCCAGCCAAGTGGATTATCTCCGAGTCGCCGTCATCCGCGCACGACGCGCCGCGGGGGGCGGGCCACATTTCCGAGATGCCGATGACGCCGCTAGTGAAGCGGCTACAATGAAAGGCATGGAACTTAGGATCCCAGGTGGGCTCGCGGCTAGCTGCCACAAGACCCAGGAGCGTACGGCATGGCTCGAACGCCTGCCCAACGTGTTGCGAAACTTGGAGCACAGATGGTCGCTGACGCTTGATGCTCCGTTCAATGACGACGAGGTGAGTTGCTCGTACGTGGCAGCAGCCGTACGCGCAGACGGAACACCCGCGGTACTGAAGATCGGCATGCCGCACATGGAGGGAGCGCACGAAATTCACGGGCTGCGCTTCTGGGACGGAGACCCGACTGTGCGACTACTCATGGCCGACGATGATCTGGGTGCCATGCTCTTAGAACGTTGCGAACCGGGGACGGCACTGCGCGCGCAGCAGGAGTGCGAGCAGGACGTGGTGATTTCAGGTTTGCTGCGTCGTCTGTGGCGCGCACCATCAGCACAGCATCCCTTTCGCCCTTTGTCTGCTTTGACAGAGTATTGGAGAAACGAGACGCTGGCACACATTGAGCAGTGGCCCGATGCGGAACTAGTCCGCGAAGGTTTGCGCCTCTTTACGGAGTTGCCACTCACCGAACCCACAGAATTCGTATTGGCTACCGATTTGCACGCAGGCAACGTCCTCCGAGCGGAACGCCAGCCCTGGCTCGTCATCGACCCAAAGCCTTTCGTCGGAGATCCCGCCTACGACGCGACCCAGCACCTGTTCAATTGTTCTGCGAGATTGCGATCGGACCCGGACGGAATGATCCGGAGCTTTGCGGACCTGCTTGGCGTCGATCACGAGCGCGTCCGGCTGTGGACGTTCGCTCGCGCAGCGGCGGAACCGCGGGACGATTGGAGCAACGGCGATTTGGTGGCACTCGCTCGAGCAATTGCTCTGTAAATCGCACGCATCCTCTAGACCTTTGCATCCGAGGTGGGACATCCTCTCGGCCAGCGCCAATTCCGGCAAGTTCTGATTAGTTTCTTGGCTGTTAAGGGAAGGGTTGCTAGTTCGAATCTAGTCCGGGGAGCCAACTCCCTTGCATTCAAGCGTTTATGAAGTTGCGTTCTCAACGATTTGCTTCCAGAAATCATAGTGTCACGTAAACGCGTTTTTTTGTTCATTGTTGAACTTCAGGCGACATGAGATAGTTCTCGAGTCTGCTTGCTGTACGACTGCTTCTTGTTGCCCCCTCCCTCACGTAAACCGCTTCAACTCCGAAAGCGATGTCTTGCTCACCTTGTCAGCTTGTCTGAGCTGGAGATACCATATTCAATGCTGGTCTTGAGTATGGTATAAAGGACGTATTATGGAGACAGCGCGCAAGATCACCGTGGAGGTGCCGCTGGACCTTCTCGAGAAGGCGCAACGAGCCAGCGGTACCGGCATCACCCAAACCGTCCGTACCGGGCTGCAGCTAGTCGCGGCATCGCGGACTTACGCTGGCCTACGCCACCTCCGAGGCAAGGTTCGCTTCACGCGTCCGTTGGCCGTGCTGAAGGCCGACCGATGATCGCGGCGGATACAAGCACATGGGTTGTCTTTCTAGAAGGCGGCGCAGGCGAGGATGCACAGCTACTCGATAGGGCGCTGGAAGACCGGCAAGTGGTTATGGTGCCCGTTGTGCTCACCGAGCTCTTAAGCGACCCGAAGCTCCCTTCAGGCGTTGCCGAAACGCTCTCAGAGGTACCTTTGGTCGAGATCGCATCTGGCTATTGGCAAAGGGCAGGCGGTTTGCGAGCGAAGGTACTCGCAAAGCGACGCAAGGCGCGTCTCGGCGACGCGCTGATCGCCCAGAGCTGCATCGACGGAGGCGTTCCTCTCCTCACGCGAGACCGGGACTTCCGAGCGTTCGCCGAAGCTGCAGGCCTCGATCTTGTACTTGGGTCCGGAACAGACTGACGCCACTTCGTCCAGGGGTAGGGGCCAGCACGTCGGGATCGTGGAGTCCTTTCACGTTTTCTACAAAACGTCTCTCAGTTGGGTGCAGGATTGGGTGCAGCCAGAGAAGGGTAACGTCTTTACGGCGCGCCCTTGACCGCTCCGGGGGGATGGAAATGGATTTGAAGGCTTTGAAGGACACTCCACCTTGGGACTGGCCAGCCCGCACAGCAGAAAAACTGGTCAATGTTCTTCGGGATGAGCAAGCGCTTGAGTCAGATCGCCTCCTAGCCTGGATTTACACGAGTAGCCACTCGCCTAAGTTTTTGGGCGCCTATGGCTCTTTTTCCCCAACACCCTGCAGAATATACTTAATGTATTGGTGCGCTGATAATGGGAATATCAGAATGTCTCATTTCAGGTATGTGAAGATGGCCTTCGGCTAAAAGAACCTCCCAGCCATCAGAAACACTGTAATTAGGTGAATTTCCCGACAAATTCAGATTGTGGTCAAATGGTTCTTGACACTACAAGCGAAGGCTTAGGGAACAACTAGGGATAAAAGCAACTGCCACTTGCTAACGTATATACATTGGTGTATATATATTTAGGAGGCGAATCATGGCCATCGCTCGCGTATTTAAGTCTGGAAACAGCCAAGCTGTGAGGTTGCCGAAAAAGTTTCGAGTCAAAAGCGCGGAAGTTGAGATTTTCCGGCGTGGCGACGAAATCGTATTGCGAGAGAAAGCGGGCGGAATGGTTCGTGTGCTGGATTTGCTGGCCGACTTGCCAGCGGACATGTTCGCAAAGAAGCGCAAGGATCCGCAGCCACAGCGCCGCAAAGGCTTATGATGAGCGCCCGCTATATGCTCGACACCAATATCTGCATCTATTTGCGACGGAACCGGCCTCCAGAAGTGACCGCACGATTCCGCCAAATGCAGCATGGCGATGCCGTTTTATCGGTGATTACGTATGGCGAGTTGCTTTACGGCGCGGAGCGAAGCCAGCAA
>QHYJ01000017.1 GCA_003223255.1 Acidobacteriota bacterium
ACTTCGAGCGTGGCATCAACCTGCGCCACGGCTTTCTCACGGAATACGTCGTTGATGAACCGGAATACATCATTTGCGTGCCGGAAAACCTGAAAGAAGTCGGCGTCCTGATGGAACCGATGAGTGTGGCGCAGAAAGCGATTGAACAGGCTTACCGCATCCAGCAGCGCCTCCGTGTATGGCGTCCCAAGCGGGCAGCGGTGCTCGGAGCAAGCACACTCGGCCTGCTGTCATCGCTTGTCCTGCGGCTGCGCGGCCTTGAAGTCACGGCCTTTGGGAATACGATGCCACCGTTCCTGAATTCGAGGCTCCTTGAAGAACTTGGCGTCCGTTACGTCAGCACCAAAGAGACGTCGCTAACAAATGCCTCCGCAAAGTACGGTCCGTTCGATCTGATTCTCGAGGGAACCGGTTACTCACCGCTCGTGTTCGAAGCGATGAATGTTCTCGCCAGCTTGAGGTTCCCGCTGACAAGATCAATCTCGGTTTTGTGCTCGGCAATAAGGTTGCGTTTGGGAGCGTCAACGCGAATCGTGAGTATTTCGAATCTGGCGTGAAGGATCTATCCACCGCGGAACTCCAATATCCCGGCTGGCTGAAGAAACTTCTTACGCACCCCGTGAAGGGATTGGAGAACTACGAGCAAATCATTCGCCTGCTCACGGAGTCTAAGGGATCAATCAAGGTGTATTGCGAAGTCGCTGCAATCGAAGGCGCACAAACCGCAAGCGCGGCAACCTAAGAGGTCGATTGTTTCGCACCTTACCAGAGCGATAGCACTTGCTCACTGATTCAAAAAACTGGTGTGGTCCTCTCTTTACTGTAGCGCATATTTACCCGTGGTCCGTCATCACGCTCTGCTCGCCACAAAGCAGGACTCGAGCTGACCACACCTTCGGTTGCGAGCCGAATGCGTGGTTTGATCGCGGTTCGCCGCGATTGATCTGATAAGTCACATACAACCTTCAAACCGTGCTGTAATTGGGCAACTGGCCAACCTCCCGCTGTGAACGCCGGCTTCCGCGAGCCAAGAAAGCTGCCGAGCGCAGGCACGGGTCCAAGCAGGGCCCAGGAAAATGTGCGGCAGAGAAAGGGATGGCTTAACGAACCCCAAAATCTGATGGGCTGGCGAGAGCGCGACAGCACAGGTCGCGAGGAGAGTTCGGACGTGAAGGTCGAGCGACACCGTCCAGGTGATCCAGAGGTCGCTGCCATCCCCAGCTGACGACACCGGGATCGCTGTCGTTCCCGGCCATAGTCTACCGAATCGAAACGCTCACTCTGAAACTAAGGCTCCACGCAACAGAACGTAATGAGTCGCGCAAATAGCGCCTTTCGTGTGTTTTCGGGATCGCTAATAGCCAATAGCCTTATTTTCGATTATCATGAATATCGAAAATACAGTTTTGCCTCTTTTTCGCGACGCAAGAAGGTGAGATGGCCAAAACCGCGAACATACCTGGCAAACTGGTGCCACAAGGCGGGTATTCCGCCTTCGTACCGGCACCACTACCGCCGGCACTCGATTGGACGCCGCGACTCATCCGAGTGCTTTCCGACGCAGACCGGCTCATTGGCAGGCTGGCTGGCGAGGGCGGGAGACTCCCCAACCCTCATGTGCTCATGCGCCCTTTTGTGCGGCGCGAGGCTGTGTTGTCCAGCAAGATTGAAGGCACGCAAGCCACCTTGGGTGAGCTTCTCGCGGCTGAAGCCGGAGCGGTGGTGGCCCGCAGTCCAGAAGACCTGCGCGAAGTTGGCAACTACGTGGTCGCCCTTGAACACGGGATCGCACGGCTCGGCAAGATTCCGATCTGTGTGCGCCTGGTCCGGGAGCTGCATGAAAAGCTCATGACCGGCGTTCGCGGCCAGCAAGCAGCACCGGGGCAGTTCCGAAAAACGCAGAACTGGATTGGAAAACCCGGAAGCACGATCCAAACCGCGTCGTTTATCCCTCCGCCACCCGGCGAAGTCGAGCCGTGTCTTGCTGCATGGGAGCGGTTTCTGCACGAATCTAACTTGCCGCCATTGATGACAATTGGGCTCGCGCACTATCAATTCGAGGCCATCCACCCGTTTCGAGATGGCAACGGCCGAGTTGGGCGATTGCTGATCACGTTGTTCCTGATCGAGCGAAAGATCCTGCCGACTCCTCTGCTGTATCTGTCGGCGTTCTTCGAGTCGTCCCGTCGAGATTATTACGACAATCTGCGCGCAGTGAGCGAGAGAGCGGATTGGCACGAATGGATCGAATATTTTCTGCTGGGTGTTGCGCGGATGTCAGAAGACGCTCTCAGCCGCGCGACTCGGATCAATCACGTTGTTGCCCAATGGCTTAAGAAGTTGGCCGGTGAGCCTAACACCGTGCGAATCATTGAGCTGCTATCTGCCAACCCGTTTATCACTGCTACAGGCGCTGCGCGCCGATTGAGCGTCGCGTTTACGACGGCGCAACGGGCGATCCAGCGGCTTGAACAGAAGCGGATAGTAAGGAGGACAACAGACGCTCGCCGCAACCGTGTCTACTGTGCGCAAGAATTGCTAGACATACTCGAAGAACCAGCTCAACCGAAACCGATCTCCTCCGTCTAGAACAACGAGTGGACAGCGGGCTATTCGGGCGCGAACTGCGAGGATTGAGGTCCGTTTTGATGCCAACGGTCACGCGGAGATGAAGAATCTTCTTTTGCTCGACCCAGAGGTACACCGTTTGCTGACTCACTCCTACGAACGTCGCCGCCTCCCGCACCGTCCATGGCCGTTCGTCGCCGGGCAACACCGCCGAACCTTGCGACTCCATCCGAATAGTTTGCCCGTTGCACCTCCTCCCATACGAGACTCGTTGTTCGCCCCTGACTGGGAGAAGGGCCATGCCTAGCGTCTGGTTCACTACCGATTTTCACCTCGGGCATAAGAACATCATCCGGTATTGTAATCGTCTTCTTGACACCGTCGAAGAGATGAATCGAACAATCGTCGAACGGTTGAACACCTTGGTCAAAACGAACGACATCTTGTACTTTCTCGGAGACTTCTGCATCGGTCCAAAAGCGAGGGCAGTGCAGCTACGCCGCGAGATTCGATGGAAGAAGATATTCGCTGTGCCCGGCAACCACGACAAGGACACGCGGAAACTAACTCAGGAGTTTTCTTGGCTTGGCAATCTCGCCGAGGTCTCAATCAATGGTCAGCGAATCGTCTTGTGCCACTACGCAATGCGCGTTTGGAATCATTCATCTCATGGCGCCTGGCACCTGTATGGACACCCCCACGGAAGATTGGCTAATCTCGACAATTCACTTTCGATGGATGTTGGCGTGGATACTCATGACTTTCGCCCTTGGCACTTCGACGAGATCCGAAACCGAATGAAGGCAAGAGCGATATCAACTGTTGGATAGAATTGAGCGTATAACGCTCTCATTTCGCCGGGCTGTTCGAGAACACCATTCGAGGTCGCCGGGCGTATCTCAAACACCCGAAGGCGTTCTTCGGCGACCGCCGCCTCGACAAAATCACGACCCGGCTTGTGGAGGGTTGTGCAGCGAGCCATGAGACACACCAGCCCGGAGACCAAGGGTCGCTAACAACTCGGGATGGTGGAGCAGATGCGCCAAGCCGTTGAGAAGGTGAACCAGCATTTGAAGGGAGAATACACCGCGTTGCATTTTCGTGACAGTTAGCGGCTCCTGAGCGAGGAGCCCGCGAGTGCGGTTCCTAATTGACTCAAATGGAAAAAATTGGCTCCCCGGGCAAGACTCGAACTTGCAACCCATCGGTTAACAGCTGTTGCGGTCAAAAATCGCAGTGCCGTATCTGGTGTTGCTTACCGAGATTCGGAGCCATCCCTACCTCTTTAATTGCACCCAATCCTGTACCCAAAGTGCTGGGCAATTCCTGCTCGAGTCTCGAATTACACTCTAGTTTGGCGAGGAGGACCGCAGAAGAGGAGCCCAATAATGCCGCCATTCGCCGGAGAGATAGGCGTAGGGAATCCTGATTTATTTTCAGCTAACTGTCTTTCTCTTCACTTCCTTTTTTCTCGCCTTCGTCGGAACAAATCCCAACGGAAGTTCATCGCCCTCGACGGGCGGATTTCCCTTGCCCACGCGAGCGAGAATCCGACTGACCCGAGTCGGATCAGCGCGTCGCGCGCGTTCCTCAAAGTACTCTTCTGTTCGCATGGCAGAAACCTTTTCCGCGAGCGCAAGCGTAATGAGCTGGTTGAGAGCCACGCCTTCGGATTCGGCCGCCTTGCGTGCTTCGGCCAGAAGGGTGGGCGGTACGCGCAAAGCGAAATTGCTTCGTCTCATCGATTCGCTCCTTCGCTTCTCGTCACTCGGCTTCCTCTGCTAGTCGGCGGATCACTTCCACGGGTCGCAGGACCGAACAACGGAAACGTGTCGCAACAGGTCTAAAATCCCGGTCATTGAAAGTCACGATGGCGTCGGCGCGTCCATTAATAGCCGTCTCTAAGACCATCTCATCATTCGCATCCGACAATAAGGGACGCGTGCGAATCAACAACTGCACTCTCTTTGCCACGGAAGCCAATTCGTCCAGCACAGCCGATACGTCTTCCCTGCTTGCTCCGCTTGCCGCAAGATGTTCGGGGCGCGTCAGAACCGATTCGTACTCCAGCATCAAGGGCACCGACAAAAGCAGGTTGAATCGGCGAGCCCGCGCCGCCTCCAGCACTTGGCGCGATGCGCCAGAATCGCTGCGGAAGGCCGCCACGAGCACATCTGTGTCCACGACATACGCCCTCACTCAGATAGGATATTGCATGCGATATTGCATGTCAAACCTCCAGTCGAGAACAGTCGCAAACATCAGATCCCGTGAGCAGGGGCGTGTGGCCGAAGAAGCTAAGCAGTGAAGGAAATTTGCTGAAATTTGCATACCGGCTGACCTTCGTCTACAGTCTTCGCCAGGCCATCGGCCGAGATGGAGGTGCGGATCACCCGATCGCGCCCTATTCGCCCCCTTTTAGAAGGTGGGCTACGAAGAACTCCGGATCACGGCAAACTGATTCGAGATGACGAGACAGCAAGGCGGTTCCGGTTTGGCGGCCAACGGGGCACGAGAGAGGCAGACGAAGCCGCGGTCTCGCCGCTTGGCCGATCCGATCGAACGGCGGATCGACCTTGCGCTCCGCTCCGGAGAGTTCATCGGCGACCGCGCATGCTTCTCATTCGTGAGCAGCCTTGACGGCGTCGCGGCCGAAGTTCGGGCCCTCACCAGATCCGACCCGGCCCGCGCGACCGCCCTGTGCGAGGCCTTTCTCGCAGGATGCCTTGAGAAAGTCGAAGAACTCGACGATTCCAGCGGCAGCTTTGGACAATTCGTTCAAGATCTCATCTGCCTTTGGATCAAAGCCCGGCAAGCTTCTGGTGCAAACGCGGACATGACCGCTTCGACTTTGCTGGCGTGGATGGACGATGACCCCTACGCATTCTTCTATCAGATCGAGAAAGATGCCGCGGCCGCGTTTAACAAAGCCGGGCTGACTGCCTTCGAGAAGCAGGTTCGCAAGCGTTTCAAAGCGGTTTCGGGAGAGCCTTATGATTCTGAGTATCCCTGCAGGCTCTGGAGCGAGGTTCTACGCGCGATCTACTGCGCACAACGAAACATCCCAGCTTATGTTGAACTCGCCGAGCGGTCCGGGCATCAAGCGGAGGACTGCCTGGCCGTTGCCAAATTGCTAGCTGGACAGAAACCGAATCAGGCCCTGACCTGGGTCGAACGTGGGCGCGCTCTTGACCGGGATAGCCGGTTCCGATGCGGGGCGGGCTACGATCTCGATGAAGTTCACCGCCAGTTGCTGACGAAGCTTGGCCGGAAAAACGAAGCGCTGGAAGCCGCCTGGGCCGGCTTTCGGGAGCAGCCCTCGAAGTTCACCTATGACGATCTCATGAAGTTTGTGCCCAAGGCCGAGCGCCAGGAATGGCAGAAAAAGGCCCTCAGTGCGGCCAAGAGCGAAGAGCTGCATTCGCTGCTGGAGTTGTTCGTTAAGGCCAGAGCAATGGAGCGGCTGGCGGACCTGGTGAGCGGCTCGACCGGCAAAGCTCTCGAACATGTGAGCCACCACTCCACCGAAGCCGCCGCGAGGAAATTGGAGAAGACCCGTCCGGATCTCGCCGCCCGGCTCTGGCGCGCGCAGGGGATGCGCATCGTTGACGCCAAGAAGAGCAAGTACTACGACGCGACACTATCGAATTTCGAGCGTGCCCGAGACTGCTATCAGCGGGCCGGCCTCGCCGCCCAGTGGGAGGAAACCGTGCGCCAGGTGCACACTGCGCATCACCGCAAGACCGGCTTCATTTCGGAGTTTGAATCTGTGGCGGCCGGTACGAGACGTGCTGAGAAGCCATCGTTCCTGGAACGCGCCAAGGCACGCTGGGGTGAGCGGGATGGGGGAGGCAATTCATGAAGCAAAGCAAACGCCTGGATCCTGGGTCGTTAAACGATCTCATCGACGAGCTCACCGCGGAGACTGGCAGCGATGACGAACGGATCTGGAATTTCCAGCAGGCATTACAGAAGCACATCCGGTTTCCCTGCGCGGGTTTGGTGATCGGTGAGCCCGTATCCGTGATCGCCTTCGAGTACGATGGAAACCAGCGTCGCGCGGTGACCGCGACGTGCCGTCGTGTGGATGGCCGGGACTACAAGGTGGCGGCCTCCGACGTTGTGATTCCACCGAGTCTGCCGGGCGCAGATTGCCTCGCCGCATATCGCCAATGGATGGGACTCGATCCTTATTCGCCGACCGAGGGTCGAGATACGAGTCAGCACGACGCGGCCACGGCTTCGATCGACCTCCGCCGATCGGTCGAACTCGTTGTGCTCTCCGTGAAGCAGAAGGCTGCGCGCTGCCGTCTTCTCGGAGGTGACCGCATCCTGATGCTCCGCGTCGGCCGCCTTTGGGATGTGGTTCCGGGCGAGATCGCCATGGTACGGCCCCGCAAGGATTGGTCGTACGCGGGAGGCAGCTATTTGTCCGGTGTGATCGAATCCACCCGGATCGAAGCGAGTGCGTTGGGCCTCATTCCACTCAAGCTCGAGGACCGAGGCACATGGAATCCGAGCGAAGAGTACTGGGGCGAGGATGGAGAGCCGATCGAGGAGTGGGCCAAAACAATCATTGCCCAGGGACCTCGGCGGGAGTTCGAGATGGAGCAGGTGCCGCCCGGGGAGGATTCTGAAGATCCATTTTCCGATCCCATCACGGAATCCAACGAGCGGAAGGAATCCGGCGACGCGAAAGGGGCATACAGAATTATGATGGATCTCTGCCAAACGGATCTTCGCTGTCTGGACGCACACGCGCATCTCGGCAACCTGGCATGGGACCATTGGCCCAAAGACGCAATCCGCCACTACGAGGCCGGATTTCGGATCGGTGAATTGTCGCTCGGGGAAGACTTCCATGGCGTGTTGCCATGGGGTTGGATCGATAACCGGCCGTTTCTCCGCTGCATGTATGGATTCGGGCTGGGCCTCTGGCGCCTCGGGCGCTTTGAGGAGGCCGCCCGCATCTTCGACCGCATCCTGTGGCTGAATCCGTCGGATAACCAAGGCGTGCGGTTCCTGATCAATGATGTTCGCGCCAAGGTGACGTGGCAAAATAGCATGGCTCAGGAGTCATGAAATACTTTCTCGACGAAACCCGCCGCATCGGTCGGCTCTACTTGAGTTGACAGTTTCGGGCACCTTTTGCCGGACTCGACTCGGCGGAACGCAAGTAACTGCGTTTTGCTGCAGCCGATCGCCTTGAGCGGGAAGGAATGGCGGCCTACGCCTCCGAAGAACTCACGAAAATGATCACTCCCGCAAATGCTGACCATCATCCAGCGCTGGCAGCTCTCATGGAAATGATGGTAACAACGCCGCCCAGCGGAGCGGCTGCGGCACTTCGCGGACGCGCACAGCGGCGCGACTACCTCCCGATGTTGCGGAACATTTGTGTCCCCACGGTCGTCGTGGTCGGAAGAGAAGACGTTAGGAAGAATGGCTCCCCCGGGTCAGACTCGAACTGACAACCCTTCGGTTAACAGCCGCGGGTGAAAATCATTAAGTCGTTGCTTTGGCGTCACTTACGAATTTCAGATTACGCTTGAATTGGCCAATTGGCCAACGGTACTGATTTCGGGTATTTCCGACCCCTTGGTTTCCGGCCAAACGGTCCCACTGCCCGGCACCACTTATTTACAATATGTTGGTAGTTGTATATAATTGCCGACGTTTAGTAAAGAGTTGCCTCCGTGCTCCACGACCGAATCGCCGACGTGGTTAGGCTCGTCAAGAGAGCGGGAATACTCCGTCCCCGAGACCTCGAATCGCACGGCATCCCTAGGCTGTATCTTCGCATGGCTGCTGACGAAGGCGGATCATGCGCGTGGGCCGGGGCCTCTACGTCGCTCGTGGTGCGCGTCCAACTGAGCATCACAGTCTCGCACAAGCCTCTAAGCGCGTTCCTCATGGCGTCGTTTGTCTCCTATCCGCACTCCGATTTCAAGGTGTGGCTTGCAATCAGCGACAAGGCTCGACTTCCGAAGACCGACGAGCCGCCCCTGCGCATAGTTCGATTCTCACAAAAAACGCTTGCCTATGGAGTTCAAGAACACCGCATCGAAGGCGTCCCTGTCCGCATCTTCTCCCCGGCAAAAACAGTTGCGGATTGCTTCCGATATAGAAACAAGATCGGGCTCGACGTTGCACTTGAAGCCCTTCGCGAATGCAGACGCAAGCGCCGAGCGACTTCGGACGAACTCTGGCAAGCCGCCAAGGTGTGTCGTGTGGCAAATGTAATGCGCCCGTATCTGGAGTCGCTTTCGTGAGCCGGGAGAAACCCAGAAATCTTGCCGCCTCGGTTCGTCAACGGCTGTTTAATCTCGCCCAAGAAAGGCGCGAGGACTTTGGCTTAGTTCTGACGCGGTACGGCCTGGAACGCTTTCTATATCGTCTGGCACAGTCACAATATCGGGACCAATTCATCCTGAAAGGCGCGCTACTCTTCGAACTTTGGACGCATCGCCCGTACCGCCCAACTCGTGATCTTGACCTCGAAGGGCAGGGCGAAAATAGCATCGCGCGAATCAAACGGTTATTTGCTGAAATCATGAGCCAAGCCGTCGAAGACGATGGACTCGTTTTTGACCCCAAATCTCTCCGCGTCGCTCGGATTAAAGAAGAACAAGAATACGAGGGCCTCCGCGTCAATCTTGAGGCTCGCTTGGAGCGCGCCAAAATCAACATGCAGGTTGATATCGGCTTCGGCGATGTGATCGTTCCTCCGCCAACAGAAATTCAATACCCTGCGCTACTGAATTTTCCAAGCCCGTGCCTGCGAGCATACCCACGTGAAACAGTTGTCGCGGAAAAGCTGGAAGCTCTCGTGAAATTGGGGATGGCGAACACGCGCATGAAAGATTTCTACGACTTATGGAGACTCTCACAGAACTTCGATTTTGATGGCACGCTGTTGACCGAAGCAATCAAATCAACTTTCGAGCGGAGAGGAACCGAAGTACCAGCAAGTACGCCGCTAGCCCTAACGGACGAATTCTCGCGCGATAGCCAGAAAGCCCGCCAGTGGCAAGCCTTTCTTAAAAAGAGCGGTCTTGAGCAGGACCACGCTACCCTTCAAGCCGTCGCCGCCGATCTCGTCAAATTCCTTGCCGCACCGTTGCAGGCGGTTCGCACATCCGACAGATTCACTCTGATATGGCCAAAGGCCGGTCCTTGGCGTCTCGACCGGGGCGTCGATAAGGCAGGCTAGGAGCCTGTCGGGAATAGATTTTGTCGTACGTGAAATCAATAAGTTACGGACAGAGGTACGTCTGCAAGTTATTGATTCTTCGTCGAAGATTTGTTCTCTCCGACACCCTCCTAGAGAAGCTTCAATGGGGCCGCGCTCAAATGAGCGCGGAAATCCCCCGAATATAAACCGCCCCAGCCTCTTGACCCATCCACGGCGCGGTGGCTTGAATCAGAACACCGGATCGGCTTGCCGGTTGCTGGAATTGGCAGTCATTTTACTTTTCAGTTTGATGGTTCCAAGGTACCGCCCAACTTGCTATTGCTTCACTCCCCATCTTTGTGCTTGACCATCCACATTCCTTCACACAGTGAAGGGGCAGAACGTGTTTCTCGGCTTCCTCTAATGTGCCCGGTTTTGGCGAGTGTGACCATGCCGTGATTGGTTTATGGCATTTCTCACAGCGGAACAGAAAAAGGAACAAGGTCTCATTCACGCTGGCTTTGACCATGCCTGGATGATACGCCTACTTCTTATCCGAATACTCGCCCGGAACATCATCCTGCGGCACCTCATGTGTGCGAACTTCCCCCTCGTCAGCGTCC
>QHYJ01000155.1 GCA_003223255.1 Acidobacteriota bacterium
CAGTCGCTCTGATGCGAAGGGAGAAAGCCCAAGCGGCCAAAACCGCGAGGCGAGCGTACCGATGCGGAGCACTGACGGTAACCCCCCACCTATAATTGGCGCGACCGAGCACACTTGACATTGACACCTCCTGAGAAGTCGTGCAGCCCACGGATATTCTTCGTGCCAAAGCACCTGAATGCGCCCGGCCTCGGCGTGCTCCGGATTCAACAGCACGTTAAATGTTTCTGGTACGATCACCGACGGGACTCGCAGTAGCACAGCGCTCTTGGAGGCCAACCACTCGTCTCCAACGGTGCGTGTAGCGATCTGGTCAGAGATCCAATTTCGAGGTAGTTCAGCTCCCGCGACTGTTCTTACGGACAAATCTTCGGGAGCCTCAGCCTTAAGCAGCCGATACGACCTGGGAAAGCGTGCTGGATCGAGTTCCAGGTGCACAAGCGCTTCGACCAGCGCGCCCGCGGGGTTTTCGGCCAAATAAACGATCGGCCTGCCTTCTGTGTGCCATCGGCCGGAGGCGTAGAGTCCTCCTCGTCCGTCGAGAGTGGCGTGGTTGCTAATCCGCCACAGAATCATCAGGCGATCATGCCTTCATCGATTTGAATCAGCATTTGATCGACAAGGCGCCCGCCGGTTTCGGTGCGAAGCATCTCGAGTGGAGCGCGACCTTCGAAGCGTCTCTTTGGCGCCCGGAGCCACTCAAGGGCAGATTCCTGGTCTCCCATAACTGCCTGCGCGCGGGCAAGAACTCGCGCTGCGCGAACTGCTCTTTCAGATTCTTCCTTCGAAAGCGGCTGATGGCGGCTCTTGCGGTGTTTCCAAGTGCGCAGGGGAATGATAATGTCGAACACTTCGATGCGACTAAGGCCCTTGTCGAGAAGATGGTTGATGACCTTGGTCGGGAGACCTGCTTCGACCAAGCGCACAATCCTCTGTTCGGACTCGGCTCGCGTGCCGAGCCAGTCCTCCAGATACTCGTTCAACCTCTTGGCCGTCGCTGTTGGCATTTTTGCACCCTCCTTGGCATGGGTACATAATGCCACAACAATATCGGCAAGTTGTACTACTTTCTGAAGGCTGGCATTCGCAACTCGTTTTCAGAGTGTGGGGAAACAGGACTCGGCCGCAACGCGGCTGAACTAACGCGGCCGATCGTTTCTTGTTTGCAGCGCTTGAAAAGTATGGCGGGGACGACGGGATTCGAACCCGCGGCCTCTGCCGTGACAGGTGTCGGTCATCAAAATTAAATCTGCGCCGCATAGATGGTCCGTACCTGCGCATGCCTCCAGCAAGTGGCTGTTCGGTTGTATCGGACCGAGATGGAGAGCTCTTTCGCCTGCTCGAACTTTTCAGCCAAAATGAAATTCGAGCGCTGGTCATCCAGGGACCCGTCCTGGCTGCGCAGGCCTATGGCGATGCATCACTGCGCGGGTATGGTGACCTCGATCTGCCCGTCCGCCAACGCAACATTCATCGCGCTACTGTGCTCAACCACTTGATCCCCAAGACTTTCGCCATTCTCAGCACCATCTGCCCTGCATACTGAGCTGTGCGCGGCGTAGTGACGTCGGTTCGCAGGCGGCTAAGGTTGCCGCGTCAACGTGCCTGAGAGAACGCGGTTAGTGTCCGTGCACACCACAAAAATGCGGTTTTGGTCGACAATGTAGGCGGTGAAATGGAACGTATCCGCCGGGCTGACTTCCGTGACGTTCAGTGTGTTGGCGCCTAGTCCGTTTCCGCTCAATGTCAGGTTGCCGTTAATCAGCGCGTTAGAAACTTGAGTGCTCGTTGTCGTCGAGAAGCGATTCGAGTCCAACAACCCGCTGAAGCCTCCGGACGAATCTAATGTCAACTGCCCGGCGAAATCTATCTCATCGCCGCTGGAGTTGACCCCGCTCCACACAAACGCGTAGTCGGCTGCCATCGACGCGGTGGTGATCGGAGTGGCCGTTTGCGCCGTGAAGATCCCGTCGCTGACTATGCCCGAGTCCGTCTCCTGAAGTACGGCTTGCGTCGGCGAGATCAGATAAAAAATGAATGAGAACGTTCCCGCGGTCGTATCTGTCCACTGCAACACTCCACCGCCAAATCCATTCGCATCGACCGCGTACGTCCCGGTCACCGTTCCCACGGGCAGCAGCGTAACAGCGCCGTTGTGATTTTCGTCGGCGATGACATTGCTGATGTTCCCCACCCCGTCCGCCGTGAAGCGTCCAGACGTGGCGATGGGCGAACTTGAGGTCAGACCATCAATAAGAAACCCGTAGTCCCCGACGAGCGAACTGTCATTAAACGCGATGTTCTGTTGCGCGAACGCCCCTCCCACCAATTCCGAAGGGAAATCCGTCCCAAGGAACTTGATGCGGGTGGCGTCCACGACATAAAAGGCGAAATTCCGCCCGGCGATATTCGCCGTACCGCGTCCAAACGCCGTGCCGTCGCCGTTCGTGTCCATTTCCCGCGATGTTCGAGTCATACAGCCCATTCACAATGCCGCCCGCGCCATCCGCGTCAAGTCGGCCAATGATCGACACCGGATCAACGGTAGTGCCCACGACTTCCACACCCTTGAAATCGAACACGTATCCGCCGGCAATCGCCGCATTGGAAAAGGTCCCCGGATTCTGCCGTTGAAACGAGCCGCTCGCCGTCACGGTCGCGTCGGTTTGCGCCACGGCGCCCTGCGCCGAGGAAACCAACGAAATGCTGTAATTGGTTGTGCCGCTGCTGTTCGTCAGGCTCAAGGAGCCGCGCCCGTCCGCATCAATGGAATACCTGCCGCCGGTAAACTGCAGAATGCCCACTCCGGTACAAACATTCACGTCCTCCAGGCCGTTCGTGATATTTCCGTGACCGTCGGCCGTGAACGTACCGATGCGGGCGAACAAGCTGCCTTGTCCCGCGCACAATTCCGTACCGCTCATCGAGAACGCGTACTGCCCGCTTAAGCTAGCGTTCGTGAACTTCGGCGGTGGAGGCGGTGGGCCGCCATTGTTGCCGCCACCGCCTCCGCAAGCCGCGGCAAACAGCGCCAAAACCATCGAGACCCGCGAGACCGTGCTCCCAGTGCGGGCGTTCATCGCGCACCGCCCTGTTGCTTCATTTGCGCGCGCTCGGCCTCGGTCACGAGGCGCGCCGCGCCATTCGCAAGAAGCGATCCGCGCGGCGATCGAATCGCGAGGACTTGATTCCCCTTCTGCGCGATGCGTGCCAAAAACACCTCTTTGCCATTCACCACTGCGTCGACACCGGCAAATCTCACTTGCTCGCCGGCTGCCAGAGAGAAATGTTTGGCCTGTAGGTACGAAGCCGGTCCGAGATGTACATCGACGTCGCCGCTCGTGGTTTGCACTGTAGCGTGCGCCCCTGTCGGCGCGATCTGGGCGCTTTCCGTGTAACCCACTACCGTTCCTTCCAGTACCGTTTCGCGCTTCGCGTCATAGGCGAATGCCCGCGCATGGACCGCCGCCGGTCTCGCCGCAACTTGTGCCTTCCGCCCCTGCACTGCGGTCTCCTGTGCCCCACCTGCAAGCGCTTGAGCGGTGCCGAGCAATAGCGCTGTTGCCCAGTTCAGCGAGGCTGTCGCTAGTTTTCTGTTGATTCTTAGATTCATCCCGTTTCTCCCACTGCCAGGACACTAAAACGTGCCAAGCCTTCCGCAAATTAGATGCCGCAGCATCTGAAGACGATGTACTACCGAGGAATCGCCAGCGTTTGTGAGAAAAGCGGCATCCTTTCCCGTACTGTTGCTTGGCGCGCGCAGATGCGAAAAGCCGCCACGCCGAAATCCAAATGTTGGATGGCGCGAATTGCCGTCTGCGCGGCGTCAAAAAATCGCTCCAGGCTGTAGGCGATCTCGATGTTTCCGCCCTGGGCGACGTGAAGGTACTTCGGGTTGGTGAAAATGGCGTGTGCCCGGTTCGTGCCGGAGCCGAGCGACTCGTTCTCGAGGCAAGAACGGAGTGACGAAGACGGGCCATCCCATCAAGCGGTATTGCGGGGCGCCGAAGAGGCCCTCTGCCAAAGTTGGGATTGTCAACGGTCTGCTGGTCGTGTCGATCAAGCCCAGCACGCGCTGGAAGAACGTCCTCGGCGACATGTACCAGCAGAACGGTCCGACGCCCTTCACGTCGGCCATCTGCGGGAGCAGCGTGATGATGTCTGAGTAGGAGATGTTTTCCCCGTTCGCGCTTCCGGCGCAGTTCACGGCGGTCAGGTTCGCAATGCCGGCGAAGAGCGCCGCCGGTCCGCCTGAGAGTGTGGTGGTGTTGAAGAAACTCTGGTCCTCGTGTTCCGCCGCGCCCAGCCCGATCGGCTCGGCCAGCAGCGTATCGAATGCCGGGACGGAAACGGCGAGGAGCTAGTTGGGAATCGCGACGAGGCTTCGGCGTTCCTTCAAGTCGAACGCCATCTGGCCCAGATTCGGGTCTGTTGGTGTTGCACGCTGTTCTGCGCCATCCAGACCCACGTCGGAGCGCCGAGAGCCGTCGGCACGGTCATCTTTTGTATGCCGTTCATCGGCCAGATGCGAGCGCCGGAGGCGCGCAAGATTCCGCCGATGCTCAAATACGCGACGATCTCCTCGGCCTGAATATTGGGAACCAAATAAGAACCAGGTGTCGCGCCGGTGGTCAAAGCGCGGAGATATTTGACGTCGTCTTCTGCGCTTTGTGGGTTGATCGGCTCTCCGTGCAGCGCGCGTAAGCCTCTGATCATTTTCGACAAAGAGAACGCCGGCTTGCCACCTGCGCTGCGCTCCTGCGTCCGCCGCAAAAGATCGGCGACGGCCTTGTCGAGCATGGTCGTCGTGGCAAACCCGTGTTTTTGCTGCAAAATTTCTGCGAGCGTAGAAATAACTTGTTCATTGATCACGTCAGGATCTTTCTCCCGCTGTCGCGAGAGCCTTCGCGCGGGTTTTTCTTTGCGCCCCGAGGTGAGTTACAGATGACCTTACGTTCTCGCGCAGGTCAGCGCGTTCCCGCGTTCGGTTCCGGTGCGGATGCCCGGGGCTTGCTTTTTAACGTCGCTCAAGCCATCGACAAGATCGGCAAACTGAAAACTTCGGTGGCGAGTCAATGAAGCCTTTGCCAGGCCGCGACCCCCCGCCACCATTCCCGGCGGCCAGTGTCACCTTTTCTCCTTATGAAGGCAGCAGCCGACCCTTGATCCGCCCTCTCAGGATCCGGTTCTCCGCCGCCAGATATTCGTTTCGCAACAGGAGTTTTTGATTCAGTGTTCCGGTGACATAGGCGAGCAGGCGCGCCCAAAGCATCTTGGATTCCTCTGTAATCTGTAACTTCGCGAAAGCGAGATTGTAGGCGCTGTTTCTGGGTTGAAGTAGCCTATTTGAAATTCGTCATTCCATTCCATTCCATTCCATTCCATTCCATCCCAGGTCTTGCTGGGCTCCTGTCGCGGCGGCCTGCCTGCCGCAGGCAGGGTTTATCCCGCCGGCCGCACTAGAGTTGCATCAAGTTCGGGAAGAAGAAATAAAAGAGCAGCCCCACCAGAACGAGGTAGCCGAGCATCACGAACGTCCAACTCATATTATGCCGAATGACTTCCCCCTCGCTTCGCACAAAGCGCGTGGTGGAAACGCCCACGCTGGCGGTTTGCGGCGCCACCGGCTTGCCCACTTCGGCCCCAACGGAGTTCAGAGACGGGAGCAAGAGCGCCGGCATTTTGAGCAACCCGCCGGCAGTCGCCTGCACCGGCCCAAACATAGCGTTCGTCGAGGTGTTGCTTCCTGAGAGGGCCACGCCAATCCAACCGAGGACCGGGCACAAAATGACGAATGCTGGCCCGATTTTGGATAGCCCGAATGCTAGCGAATTGGCCATTCCCGTAAAGACAAACGTATACGCGAGTCCAAAAATGAAAAAGCCCACCAGCAGCGCGCCCCACATCTGCCGAAACGTCTTCCGAAACACTTCCTGCAACTGCGCGCCGGTCGGCCGCAAAAACAACAAGATCACCAGCCACGAGACCAAAATGGAGGTCCCGCCGCTGAGCGGCGTGAAATTAAACGTCGAAGCGGCCGCCTTGTGCGTCACCGACGAAATCGCGCTCACGCTCCACTTGTGCAGGCTGAGCCCCGGCAGATTCACATGAAAATATTTCGGCAGCCACGGACCGGTCCAAATTCCCACGACCACAAGCAAGATGATGTAAGGCAGCCACGCGCGCAATGCTCCGATCTTCGCGTCAGGATTCGCCGTCACCACGGCTGGCGTCTGCGTCAGCGGAGCGCCGCCAAATCCACGAATGGTCTTGGGCTTCCACACTTTCACGAACGCGTAGAGCGCCCAGAACGAAACGAGCGAGCCGCTGATATCCGGCAAGTAAGGTCCCCAATAGCGCGCCACAGGCCACTGCCCGGCGATGTAGGCAAGGGAGGCCACGATCGCCAGGGGCCACGCTTCCACCAATCCCACCCAGCCGCTCACGAGGTAGAGAAGGACCCACGTGGGAAAGAGCGCCAGCACCGCGACAATGTGCCCCACCGAAGCGGAAAGGCTCAGCAGCGGCAGCGAGGTCACCGCCGACAGAGCCAAAATCGGCGAGCCGAGCGCACCAAAGGAAACGGGCGCGTTATTCGCCAGGGCCGCCACCCGCAGCGCCTCCAGGTCCGCAATGCCCAGCGTGATGAGTATCGGGGCAACCACGGCCCACGGATAGCCGAATCCGACAACTCCCTCCAGGAGCGCACCGAAGGCCCACGCGAGCATCAGCGTCTGAATGCGCACGTCGGCGGTGGCGTGGTGCAGCATCCATTTCTGGAAGGTGTCGAAGTCGCCGGTGACGACGAGCGTGTTGAAAATGATCAAGCCCCAAAAGGTGATCCAGTCGATGACCCACACGCCCGTCAGCGAACCATACCAATACGCTTGCATCGTTGGCCGGAACGGCGCCTGCCAGAGAAAAACCCCGAGCGGAATCGTAATCACGCCGGTGATCAGCGTGGCCAGCCACGCCGTCATGCGAATTCCCGCCAGCAAAAACAGAAGGACAATCAAAGGGACGAGCGACAGAAGAATCGTTATTCCAAGGGAACCCGCGAGCACCAGACTTTGTTGGAACATGGATATCCCTCCAAATTCCAGGCCGCTTCAGCCCATTAACCGGCGGCTGCGGGCCGGGTCGAAACTTCGGTACCGGGGAAAATGTCGAAAACGTAGTCGTGCGCGGCTAACACCGCCTTCGAGAACGAGCCGGCTTGCACACGCCGGGCAACCTCTTGACGAGAGAGGTCGAAAATCGCATCAAAGAGCTGCGCTCTCTCTTCCGCGTTCGCTTGTCCGGCCAAAAACAGCACGCGGGCGCTGTGCTGAATGTAGCGCGAAGAACGCAGCTGGCGCTGCAGCAGTTCCATGATCACAGGCGCCTTGGAGCGGTCGAAACGGCTCGCCTCGCCGCGGCGATCCTGCTCGGCGAAAAATTCGGCCGTCCATTCGTTGTGGCATTCCCAAACCCTGAGAAAAAGTTCCGGCGTGAAGCGGGTTCCTGCCTGGACCGAAAAATCGTCGACCGCAGGAACGACGCCGTTTTCCGTGCGCGCCGGACGTTTCAAATACCCATCCTTCGTGATCGTCGCCTGATGGCGCAGCAACGTCCAAAGCCAGGACACATTGATCCGGTAGGTGGCCAAGTCGTTCATGAAGCGCAGATTCAGCTCGTAATCGTCGATGGCCGCGGCGAAATTCCCGTTCAGGATTTGGAAGCCGTAATTCGCGGCCATGTAGAACGAGTGCTGAATGTGCTCGATGGTGATCTCGCCCCTCGGGACGCCGTAAATTTCATTCCACAGCAGCGGCGTGTAGATCTTCTCCGGCGCGTTCACTTCCTCCACGTGAATGACGCGAGGAGTGATTTTGCCTTCTGAGTTGAGCAGGCCCCGCGACCGGAACGTCGCGCGTTCGGAATCGTCCAGTCCGCTCTCGACCGCGGGGACCCGCTTGCCTTTCAGATCCACCGTCTCGAGCCGCGCCTCAATTCTCGCTTGCAGCTTTTCCAGGGGCGCCCGCAGCGGATCGTTTCCCGCGCCCACATACGACGGCTCCGGACTCGCCACCCAGCTTTGCCGGTAGGCATCATACAATCGGCCCTTCGCCTGGCCCGAGAGAATCTCGTCCAGCGTCGGCTGCGCCCCGGTGCGCGACGGCTCTTGCGGCAGGTACATCAATCCCAGCAGCCGCTCTCGCAATTTGTCCAAAACCATTCCTCGCAACGCGATCGGATTGTAGCGCGCGCGGCCGTAAGGGTCGGTTTGCGGGTAAATCATCACCGCGGCCATGCCGCCGATGGCCGCGCCTTGCGTCAGCTCGCCGTTTTTGGTCCCCGCCAAGAGCATCATCAGCGCGTTGTAGCGCTGGTAGGCGATCATGTTCGGTGAAGCCATTCCAATGGTCTGCGGATCGGGAAAGACGCCCGCCGGATCGTCTTTCCACATCTCAATCAGGCTTCCCAAGTAATCCCAGCGCCCGACGTTCGTGCCCAGCAGGCGGCGCCGCAGTGTCCAGCAAATCGCCGGCAGCGCTCTGCCGGCGTTCCCTTCCTCATACAGCATCTTGATCTTGAACGTGCCGGCCGCCAGGCCCAGCGGTGTTTCCAATTTGAAGAGCAACTTCTCGACAATCAGCGCTTCTCGCGGTGTCTGCAGCTTCGGAATGTAGAAGTACACGCCCGTTCCCGCGCGCGCCAGCGCTTCGTAATTGTTTAGGGTCCAGAGCACGGTGGCCACAATGGTTCCCGGCGCGGGCTGGCCGTCGACCAACACGTGATCGTATTGCACGTGGATGCTCGGCGGCCGCATAAACCGCGTGGGCCACTGAGAGGCCGGCTTCTGAAGCCGGTAACTCCGCTTCTGCCCCTTCTTGGTCGCCTCGTACGCGCGGTCATTCCAGCGGCCCTCGAAAATTTCCTGCGCGTTCCGCAGTGCGGCAAAGATCCCCACCGGCTGGTGGCTGGGCGTTCCGTCTGGCCGGAAGTGCGGCGGCGAGGCGTCTTCAAAATCGGGCATATTCATCGGCGCCAGGCTGTTCAGTGCGTTGAACGCCATATCCAGCGGATGCCAAGGCCCGGTCAGCTCAAGCCCCGGATTTCGCAGCGGGTGAGCGTCCTCTGGAATCGGTGCCTCGTCGTTCAGCCTCCAGCGCCACTCGCTCTCACGCCCGAGAAGATTGTCGATCATCCCCTGAACGATCTGGCGAAACGTCCACGTCCGCCCGCTCACGGGATCCTCGAACTTTTCGTCCCACTTGGGCCAGGCGTACTTTTCGGCCGCTGGCAAGCTCGAGTGCAGAAGTTCGCGCCGCGCCGTCAGGGCCGCGGCGATCGCCGGCCGCAGCTCTCTGGTGAGCGACGCGATGGTTTCCTCGGCATCGATCTGCCGGCCATTGACGCGCTTCATGCCAAACAGCTCCGGGAAAACCGTTCGCACTTCCTCGCGGCTCATCCTTCCGCTCCCGCTTCTGGGTCACCTGCACGGACAGTCTCAACCTGCCGCGCCCGATTCAAATGAACTAGAGCACCAATCCCTCCGGCAGGTCAATATCTATTTATATTTACAAGGCCACCCCCCCGGGGTTCGGGAGAGCAGCGGTTTGCGCTAGAATCCTTGCGGGATGAAGCGGCACAAGCGCAAACAAAACTCGAAAGAGCCTCGCGCGAACAGCTTCGAGGAATTCCCTCTTGACGCGGTGGAATCGCCGCCAGGTGCCGAGGCGCCCCCCGAGCCGCCAAGTCAGGCCCAGGAGCGTAGCAGGAAGGGAAATCCTAAGGAAAGGTGGGCGAAACAACAATTCGCCATCCACAGGATCCCTCTTCGAGAGTGTCGCGTTGGGTGACAGGATTGCCGCATATCGGCTCCAGAACTAGATAGCCCCTGCTGCTTTTCTAAATTGGCCTGATTCAACATTGGGCTGAATCCGTGTTCGAGGTCGAGCTGGACGTGCCGATCACCATCCCTTTCCCGCCGTGCGTTCACGATGGTTCCCGAGACAGTGACACACGGATTGAGGACGTGAAGCCGATCATCCGCACTGCGGAACCGGCCGTGGTAGACGTGCGCCCAAAGAGATGCGTCGCAGGAAGGTCCTTGGTTGTTCTTCGGAGGAGGCCCGATACGGGTGGCGAGTAGTAACAGAAGAAGCGTGGAACGTCAGAAGCGTCTCGGACGGAAGCACAATCTCATGATTTCCAGCGAGATCAGCACCAAGAGCGCTCCCCCGCCACCGGCGGCCGTGCCAATCGTGCGCCCTTTCCGCCCGCTGATGCTCCCCCAATTGCCGCGCCGAGACCAGGTTGTTAGCCTCGGGAAACAAAACTCTTGGATTGGGACGAAAGATGATTTATCGTCAGTGCCGAATTCAAGGGTTGCCCGACTTTCGGTCACGTGCGTCGTCTTTCTTGCGGTGGGCACCCGCCCTGTTTCGGCATCGCCTAGACGATTCGTCCGAAGAAGAGTCGGACACAGCTGCAGCTATGAAGTCTTCTTTTCTTATCTCCGCCCTTGTGGCCGCGTTTTTGTGCGGAGCGATGCATTCTGAGGCTTCGTCATCGCAGCAGGGAGCGGCACCACCTTCTGAGGCTATCACGGTCGCCATTCCCGGGCCGCTGCGCTCCTTCCTTCGCATGGCCGGCATCAGTCAGAAGATTGCACCTGAAGAAGTGCTGCCGCTATTGGCCCGCAACGTCTTTCAACGAGGTTATGAAGGCCTACACCCCGGTCATCAAACCGAATTCCTGATTCTGCTGATCCGCTACGTTCACCAGGCCAGAGAATTGCAGGCTTTGGCGGGGCCTCAGGGCGTGATTCACGTTTCTAATTGCGAGGAGGCCAAGCCTCTGCTGAAAGTCTTGGGTTACCTGCCTCGGCCGGATTGTGGGCGGACAAATGCCACCTTGCTGACACATGACTCCGAGAGAGCGTTTTTGACGATCGATTCCGGATTCCCTCTACCTGACCTGGAAGAGCGCCTCCGAGAAGGCAAACCTTTCGACTACCCCTTCCCAAGCACGCAGGTACCTGCGCTGCTGATCGAGAACGATTGGCGACAAAAAGGAGTCACGCCGTATCTAATCGACGCGCTGCTCCAGGATCCGGCTTTTGCACACTTTTATTGGGCCCTATCCCGAATGGACCGAGAGACACAGGTCGCCCTTCGGCGACCGCAGTATGTTAAGAAGATGCTGCCCTTCGCCACAAATCTGGACTTTTACGGGAGTCATGTCCGTGTTCGATCGGGGCGTGTAATCGTTCCCGGGGGACTGGCAGCGGAGGCTGGATGGACGGATCTGGTTGGGGCCGGTCCCGAGTTCCCTACAGAATTTATCCCCCGACTGCTGGCCAAGGATGGAGGCTGGCTGGCCGCTTACTTCGACGCCTTGTCCCGAGTCAACCAGACTCAGCAAACGCACTTCACCGAAAGCCGGTATTTGCGTCGTTATTATGAGGCGCTTCGAGGCAAAAGCATTTCATCGGACGCCGTTACCGGGGTCTTTCGTCCCAACTCCGGTCTCTTGCTTCTGGTAACTCGCGCCCGGTTTGAAGCTAGCGGACAGCCATACGTACCTGGAAATCTCGAGGTCTGGAAGAAAATCCTCGACAACAGGGCCGAATCAAAGATCGTCCGTCGTCTAAGCAAACGCGGACAGCTCGACACTCCCGAGCAACTGCTGGAAACCATGTTCGCGCTTTCTCGCGTGCAGACATCCGAAGGGCCTTTGCAAACCTATCTTTTTTTGAGTGAACTGGATGCCGTGCGTGCTCCGGGTCATCGGCTAAGTCCCGAAACAACCGCTCTAATGGCCAGCAAATTCGCGGACTTCTGCGATCAATTTCGAATCTTTCCCGAGTTTCCAGTATTGGATGATGCGTCCATCAGCAGCTTCCTAGCTTCGGCCTCAAGTCTCAACAAAATCTCGAATAACAGCCTGCGCGGTAACGCTTTGGGAATCTTCCAGGCCAGCGTGGGACTTTGGCAGATATTTGCGCGTCAGGGCCAGGTTCCAGACGCAGAGCTGAATGGTTCCTGGCAACACCTTATAAAGTCGTTTGATAAGGTTGCGTCTTCCGCAGAGCTCTTCGATGCTGGCCGCAATGCAATTCGAGAACTGCTTCTCGCGGTGACGGGCAACGCTCATGCCTCGCAAGATCAGATCATCAATTTGCTCGCAGGTCCACGTCAGTTAAGTTCCGAAGGGCGGCAGATGCACGACCTGCTCGCCGATAGAATGCGTACGATTTTGGATGAACAGCGCCTGGTGTCTTTGGACGCTTTACTACGCCTCGGTGATGCCCTACAGGATATCGCTCGCGTAAAAGCCGAGGCGAATACCTTGCTTCCCCTCGCCGGAGAACTGCGGGAATTCGAGATGCCGCAGCCCATTTTCCGCGCGAGTGAGCGGGAGCAATGGGCAGCGGGTATTTACGATAATAGTCACACCGACTTGGAGATGCGAACGGACTTGACAAAGGTAATCAAGGCACCCACTTCTCCGGCACAACTCGCGACCGCTCGCGGTCGGCTTGCTTCTTTTTTGAGAGACACGTTGGTCGGATTGAACTACGCCTACTACGAGCCGCCCGGCGCTCAGATTCTTCACCACAACCCTCTTTTCGTTCGTTCGCACGACTTCGCAGGAGAAAGCCTTATAGGCGAGTGGCGAGTGTGGCAAGCTTCGCAATTGTTAGGGGCTGGTTCGCCGGCCGGTGGCGGGGCGCACCTGGTCGGCTCTTTGGCGGACCTGCCGTACGTTCTTTCCAAGGCAGAACAGCATTTCATTGCTCCCGAAAACGTGCAGGCCCTCATCTGGGACGAAGTAGCGCCCAGCCTTCTGACTAGCGCTATCGTACCGAGATGGTGGAAGGTGACGCGAAATGAACTGCACGCCGTCGCGCTTTATCAGCAAACAGGTGAGGAAATACTGACTGCCTCTGCGCAGAATGAGGATCTGCGGCAGAAAGTAATGAACATTCTCGATGATCGCATGGCTCCGCGAACCACGGAGCACCTCGAGCAATCGCTGCGTGCGAATCGTTTGGCGGGAACGCTGCCTGAATTGCTGCCGGCCGACACCTTTTATCTCGCGGCTGAATATCGCCGACGATTCCCCGAAGAGACCGACTCTTTCGGACCGGCAGGCAGAGAGCTAGAGAGTCTCTCTCATCGCTATCCCGAGGAAGTCAACTGGGAGCGCTTGTCTCGCGACTTCGGTGTACCGCATACCATTTTAGAACAGAGCTACCGCTGCGACTTGCTGAATCTCGAGCCAATCCCTGCTTACGCTGGTTACTCTAGCCGTCTCTTAGCCGAGTCATGGGATTCCAACAACCTGTACTGGGTCCGCTTGGCCGACGAAAAGGGTTACTCCCCGGTGATGTTAACTCGCCTGGTTCCCCAGCTGACTCGCCGCATGGTTGAAAAGATTTTCGCCACCGACATGGAAGATTGGCCGGCGCTGTGGCGCGCCGCGCGAGAAACTGGCGACGAGTTTCGAAATGGCAAGATGGCCTCACTGCCCAACAGTGGGGTTATTTCTCCGCCCTAAGTGCGCTTACGGCCGGCACAGGCAGGAAAAAACAATGCGAAAACAGCTAGCATTAGCTGCCGCTCTTTTCGTCATTCTCGCAGCTAGTTCCAGGAATGAAACTAGCGCCCAGCAAAACCAAACCGGTGCTCCTCTAAGAGTCGTTGTCGATCTCGTGCAGTTGAACGTCGCCGTGACGGACAATAAAGGCAACTACATAACGGATCTTCAGCCCGCTGACTTTGCCATCACCG
>QHYJ01000156.1 GCA_003223255.1 Acidobacteriota bacterium
CTAGCATCCTATGGGCGTTATAGCCCTTCGCTTTCCTTTCGTCAATCGTTTTCTAGAAGCCTTATCTAGAAGCCTTATATCCCCCTGCCGGAAGGCAAGGGGCTTTACGGCTCCCCTCGGTAAGGAAGTAAAGAAACAAACGCAAAAGCTAACGCAGAGACAGTAGAGTACACAGAGATTCCGAGAGCAATACCATGGAATCGAAGGGGTTATTCGCGGGGCCAGGCGAAATTGTCTTCGCCAAGGGCGATGTCGAGAAAACCTTCGGCGGGGAGCACGTCGACGGGCAAACCGCCGTGCCATAGGGCCACACCCAGCGTTAATTTATCTTGGCCCTTGAGGTCCAACTGGCTGCGATGGATGGCCACCTCGAGGATGCGCTCAAACGCAGCCACCGCTACGGATTCCAGATTCAACAGGCAAACACGAGCTTTCTCCACGGCGAATTCCTGAAGATGGCCGCGCTGGAGTTTCACCACGATAACGAGCTCTTCCGCGCCGCCGACCGTGATGCGAAATTGGGGGTCTTCCAACTCGCTCATGGTCTCCGCAAAAGTGTCGATGCGAATGCAAAAGCGGTCTTCTTCAAAGCCGTAGCGCAACTCGTGAAGGTAAAACACCCGGCCGTGCATGGAGCCGCCGCGGCGCTCCGGGAAATATAGACCAGCACCGAGCCATTCGAAGTAGGATGTTTCGCGGCCGTCCACTTTAACGCGCAGGAAGCCCGTGGGCGCAAGCTGTAGCGCGTGTTCGGGTCGGCGCTTGATGGGCTTGGCCAGTTCTTCGGGCGCAACCTGACCGAGCGCAAGATAAAGTCCAGTGAGATGCTTGCGATAAAGGGCATCAAACTCTGCGTCATTCGTGGTGCTGTGCTCGGGGCCAAACCACCAGCACCAATCGCTCCCTTCAGCGGCCAGGAGAGATTCGTGCGCCTGGTTGATGGCGGTTTCCGTGGGCGCACCGGGCCTGCCCTTCTGGTGCGCTTCAACAGCCCGGGCGTAGACCTCGCGGGCATCCCAGAGAAGTTCCCAAGCGGTGACGTCTTCGCTGTGGCCGATCCAGACGTCGAAATTGGCGTTAATCCACGAAGCAGGAAAAATCCCCGTGGTCGCGGGGATTTCTCCCGCGGCCGCGATGGCCTCTGTGACGGTAAGCGCACGGAAATCGGAGTCCGATTCGATGCGGCGATAAAACTCGCGCAGAAATTCGCGGCCATTTCCGGCGTAGTATTCCCAAGCGTTTTCGCCATCGAGGAACAGACAGACAGTTAACGGTTGATTGGCAGAGACTTTTTCCCCAAGCTGGCGCAAGCGCGCATGCAGATCGGCCGCGGCGGCCGTGGCCTCCATGCGGCTGTAAACGAAGCCGATGAGGTCGGAAAGATGGTGATCGCGGAACAACCCGATGATGGATTTGTCGCCTAGTTGGACACGCCAAGGTTGGAAAAGCCTGTCCGCATTGGCCGGAACGCCATTGGAATCGCGGAAAAAACCAAGGTTCAAGGTTCTGCCAAGCACCCCCTCATCGGTGCCGAACCACTGGAAACCCTCTTCCGCGGCGATCGTGAGCGCTTGATCGGAAACAGAACCCTCGGAAGGCCATAGGCCCGCTGGTTTCTCGCCAAATGTTCTTTCATGATACTGGCGTGCGAGCTGCAGCTGTTCACGCGCATCTTCTGGCCGGCGGAAGGCGCGGCGCGGAAGCGGTGTGGAAGGATTGGCGATGCGCGCGACGTCTGAATCGCAGAGGAGCGGCAGAATGGGGTGGTAGAACGGCGTGGTGCTGATCTCCATCTGGCCGCGCGCGGCCGCATCGCGGTACGCCGGAAGAACCAAGCGCAGCAGTTCCTGCTGCTTCTCTTTCAACGCGGATTTGTCATTTTCTGTATAGTCTTTGCCTTTGGCGGCAAGACGGCTGATGACTTCGTCTTTCTGAAACCAAGATTCTTCCGTCCATGCAAATTGCGAGAGGAGCTGGAGGTCACGCCAGTCCCGCGCCGTGAAAGTTACAAGAGCTTGCGCGCCGCCGGCCGGGCGCGACCATTCGTAGAGTTCGACAAATCGCGGCCAGCGCGACATCAGGCGCTCTTGATTGACTTGGAACGCGCGCAAGAGAATTTCGGCTTTGTCTTCGCGCGTGAGCTCGTCGGCATTTTTGAACGCGAGGGAAAACCAGGGCTCGTGGAATTTTCCGCTAGCGTACTCTTCGAGCTGCCTTCCGAGAGCAGGAACCAGATTGAACGTGGCATGAAATTTGGGAAACTCGCGAAGCGTCTCCGCCATGCCGTAGTAGTCCTTGAGGGCGTGCAGGCGCGTCCAAGGCAGAACATAACGGCCCGTTTCCGGGTCTTGGTATTGCGGCTGATGCATGTGCCACAGCACAACCAGATGGATGCGGTTCATTCCGAGGGCGTCCCGAAGCAAGGCTGGCACTGATGGTTAGTAGCTGTGTGCATGGGCAGATTCAAAGTATACAAGCAAGAGCGGCCGATGAGGGCGGCGGCGGCGAAATTCGCCATTGCGTAAACTCCTCTCTGATTGCGCAGACTAGAACTAAGGTGGACTGACGGCGTGGTACACTGTGCGTTCGCATCATGCGAATTCTAGATCGTTATATCGTCCGCGAGGTTTCCCGCCACGCATTCCTCGGACTGGTCGTCTTCACGTTTGTGTTTCTTGTGCCGCGGCTAGTGCGGCTGATGGAAATTTACGTGCGCCATGTGGGTTCGGGCGCGCAGATTCTGAAGCTGTTTCTGTGCATTTTTCCGGGCGTGTTTGTTTTCACGCTGCCAATGGCCACGCTGATTGGCGTACTGCTGGGGCTCGGACGGATGTCGGCGGACAGCGAAATCATCGCGCTGACCTCCCTGGGGATCGGGCGGCGGCGGATTCTCTTTCCCGTCGGCATGCTGGCGCTGGCCGGGGGCCTGCTGACTTTGACGATGACCGCCTGGGTGGGCCCTGCGGCGCTGCGCACGCTGCATGCGGCGGAAGCGGAGCTGGCCAGCTCGCAAATCTCTTTTCAAGTGCAACCGCGCGTGTTCGACGAGCGGTTCCCGAAGAAGGTGTTGTATGTGAACGATGTATCGGCGAGCGGGACGCAGTGGCATGGCGTGTTCGTCGCGGAAACGGGCGGCGAGAGCGGTTCACGCTTGACGCTGGCCGATAGCGCGATAGTGATTGCCGAGCCCAAGCAAGGCAAGCTGGAGTTGCATCTTCAAGGGGGCACGATTCATGAGTTTTCCCGCGAGGACCCGAATCGTTATTCGGTCACGTCGTTTGGTCAGAGCGATTGGCCGATCGAGGTGAGCGGACTGGGCTCGGCACAACCGCGGCAGCGAGGCATCCCTGAACAATCCATGAAGGAACTGGTTGCGCAAAGAGGTGCGGGATCGCGTGAGGCAAGCGTGGAATTGCA
This sequence comes from Acidobacteriota bacterium, assembly GCA_003223255.1. Lineage (GTDB taxonomy): Bacteria > Acidobacteriota > Terriglobia > Acidiferrales > UBA7541 > Acidiferrum. The sequence goes on from QHYJ01000156.1 coordinate 3,418, forward strand.
TTCCCGCCTGGCGTTTCCCATGGCGTGCCTCGTATTTGCGCTGGTGGCGGTGCCGCTCGGAGCGCGCCCTCGTCGCGGCGGGCGGGCCGCGGGATCCCTGCTGGCGGTGCTGCTCATCGCAGCGTATTACCTGCTGCTGATCATGGGTGCGGGGTTGGCGCGAGAAGGAAAGATTTCGCCGGCGGCAGGAATCTGGATGGCGAACGTAATCTTGGCGGTTCTAGGGATAGCCTTGCTGCCAAGGATGGAGCAATTTCGTGGAGAGAGCCGCTGGCTGCGACCGCTCGGATATCTCAACAGGCGGATCCGTTTGGCACGCCGACGAAGAGCGCACGCTCGGGCGCGCACCGCGGCGGCGCTGGCAGCGAACGGCGAACGAAGCGGGCAGGAGATGCCTGTGCCCTCAAGCGGGAGCTTCCCCCGATTGATGGACCTGTACACTCTCCGAAAGTTCTTTTTTTATTTTGCCGTTTTGTTGGCAGTGTTCGTTTTTCTGTTCGAGGCATTTACCTTCTTCGAGCTGCTGGATGATATCGGGCGGCGACGCATCGCGTTCGTGACGGTAGCTGAGTATTTTGGCTATCTGACGCCATACCTGGGCTACAACCTGGCGCCGCTGGCGGGGCTCGTGGCGGTGCTGGTGACGCTGGGAATCATGAGCAAAAACAATGAAATTGTGGCTATCAAAGCCAGTGGCATGAGCCTGTTTCGCGTGGCCGCGCCGCTGCTGCTCGCCGGCGTTGCTGTAGCCGGGACGCTGGTCTTGCTGGATGATACGTATTTGCCGTATGCCAACCAGCGGCAGGACGCGCTGCACAATCAGATCAAGGGCCGGCCGCCGCAAACGTATACGCGCCCACAACGCTGGATTTTTGGGGAGAACGCAAAAATCTATAACTACGACGTGTTCGATCCGGAGCAGAACCTGTTTGGCGGGCTCAGCGTGTTGGAGCTGGATCCCGCGGATTTTCACTTGCGACGACGGATTTTTGCGACGCGGGCTCATTGGTCGGAATCTCAGCACGTGTGGGTGGTGGAGAACGGCTGGATTCGTGACTTTTCCGACGGCACGGTGACAAAATTTGCGCCGTTCACCACAGCCACGCCACCCGAATTATCCGAGCCTCCCAGCTACTTCAATCGGGAAGTGCGGCAAGCGTTTCAAATGAGCGTCGGGGAGTTGCGGAGCTACATTGATGGATTGCATCGCGCAGGGTTCGACGTGGCGACTCTGATGGTGCAGTGGCACAAGAAAATGGCCTACCCGCTGATGGCCCCGGTAAGCATGTTGCTGGCGATTCCGTTTGCCTTTCTCGTGGGGACGCGGGGAGCAATCGGGGGAGTCGCGCTGGGGGTAGGAATCGGCGTGGCTTATTGGGCGATAGCCGCATTGCTGGAAGCCATGGGCGGAGTGGGGCAGCTGCCGCCGCTTTTGGCGGGATGGTCGCCAGACATCATTTTCTTTTTTCTTGGGCTGTATTTTTTCTTCAAAATGCCGACGTAAACCATCGTTCACGCGACAAATTGGCAATTAAAGTAATACTTTAAGTCTGCTGGTTCGCTCCCTTCGCTCGTTTTTATTGCCCTGGCTTGACTTCAACCATTACTTGAGCTGCGGCTAAACGCGCTATGGGCACGCGAAGGGGCGATGCGCTAACGTAGTCCATGCCCAGTTTCTGGCAGAACTTGACGCTATCCGCGTCGCCCCCGTGCTCTCCGCAGATGCCGACTTTTCGCTTGGGCCTCGTTTTGCGGCCTTGCTCAACTCCCCA
>QHYJ01000158.1:0-15639 GCA_003223255.1 Acidobacteriota bacterium
TTATTAGTATTAGTGGCCGCCTAAACGTCGAGCTTGCTGTGGCTGGGTGTTGTGGGGGGTTTGAAGTGCCGCTCTCTCGTTCGAGGCGTCAGGAGCGCAATCGGAGTGGATGGAATCTCGGCGAGATTTCTAAACCCTGGCTCTGTCTGTGACCACTTCCGTGAGGAAGGATACTGGCAGAAGGGTTTGCACGCAGTCAGGCGGCAACCAATTCTCGTGTCAGACTTCGGCACGAGGGTTATCCGAATTGGTCCTACGCATGTCCTACAAAACAGAGAGCACGAAAGGCTTTTTCGAGCAATCCAAGTGGCTTGGTTTGGGGGGCTTATTGCGCCTGGCGGCAGCGAAGCCTTTGCGTTTTGGCGATCTCCACTGCTGGTCGCCGCGAAAATACTGCCAGAGACCTGGCAGCCGCCAGATCATGCGCAACTGCCGATAGGGAAATGCTCGAAGAAACAGTAGCTCACAACACGGACCACATCCTTCCAGTCGTTGTAGCGTTTGTAAGTGATCTCGTCCTGCAGCACGGAGCCGATGGAAATCACTGTGGCGAAGGCGTACGCGAAAATCAGGAACTGCAGAAAGAACTCGCGGCTCAGAACACCGAGAAGCGCCGCCAGAAGGATCGTGGTGAAGCCAGGCGTCTCCATGCTTGGCGCGAATAATTCGAAAAGCCACAAATAAGGTAGCGCAAGACAGCCGGTCGTGCCGTAGCGCGGCCGGAACAGCATGTCCCGGTTAGGCCAGAGCACGTCCAGCAAACCCTGCGGTGTTCGTGCGATGTCGCGTACTTGCGTTTGCCAGTGGGGTGTTGAGGTTTGTACTCGTGCCGGCAAAATGCATAGAACGTAATGGAAAGCAGGCTCAGGAGCACCGCTCGACATGCTCCTGCCGCCTTTGCCGCAAGCGTGGAGGAACCCCGCTCGAGAAGACTCTTTTGCGGCCCACCACCATGCCGATTGTTGCCGCAACGAAAAGACGCCATTCCGGAGCGCAGGTTTGCTAGCTGTGCTAACCTAAAGTATTCAGTACAAATAACTTACGGGCGGGGGGGGGGATTTCGACCCCAGGCAAGAGGAAGGGGGGAACAAATCCGGGCTCGCAACAGTGCTCCACTTTGCAACATCCCTTAGCTCGACGCACGGGATGTTGCCTATCCATCAGTTGCAATGTCGCTGCGGGCGAACGGAACTCCAACGATTAGACGCGCGAGCGATATTTCTTTGGTCCAAGCGAGATCCCGTTCGTAGTCCGACATTTCTTACCAAGGTTCAGACAATCGCATACAATATTCGGAGTGCTCCGTAACGCTCCCCGCGGGTGCCCTGGCCTGGGCTTCTTTGGCTATGTTGTCGAAACCGGCCCAGGGCCGAAAACGGATCTTGCGCGCTAAAAAGCATGTGCCCTCGAATCCGCGGAATGCATCTGTAATTTTAGCGCAGCCTTTTTCGTAGACTAATTGGGAGCACGGCATTGAGAAACGAAGCGGAGACTCTGTTAATGCCTGTTGATTCGCCAAAACATGACCTGGGCTCCCTGCGCATCCACGATGGGCAGCGCATGAAGTCTGGCCTGGGGAAGCGCGTCTCTTATGCCTCCATTCCCGTGGTTATTTTTGCCGCCATTGTAGCCACCGCGTTTGCGTTGCGGAATCAGAAGCCCGTGGTGGAGGTTGCCACGGCGGCCAAACCGGATGCTGGTGGGCCCCAGACAGCCCTAAATGCGAGCGGGTACGTCACCCCTCGCCGCCGGGCCACGATCGCTGCCAAAATTACAGGCCGCGTCACTGGCGTTTTCTTTGATGAAGGGACACGCGTCAATGAGGGCCAACTTCTCGCTAAGCTCGACGATTCCGACTACAAGCGCGCACTTGATTCGGCGAAAGCGGACCGCGACGCCGCTCAGGCGGCTATCGCAGACCTGGAAGTCCAGCTTCGTAACGCCGAGATTGAGTTGAAGCGCGCCCAAAAGTTGCGCGAAGCGGGCATCCAGACGCAGGAAGCTCTTGATAACGCGCTTACTCTGGCCGATAGCCTGCGCGCAAAAATCGCGCTTGCCAAGGAACAGGTGAATGCTGCCCAATCGCGGATCGCGGTCGCTCAGCAAGCCGTCGAGAACTGCGTGATTCGCGCGCCCTTTCCCGGCATCGTGGTGTCCAAAGACGCTCAAGTCGGCGAGATGGTCTCACCCAATTCTGCCGGTGGTGGCTTCACACGCACCGGGATCGCCACCATCGTGGACATGAATTCCAACGAAATCGAGGTGGACGTCAACGAATCTTACATTGCCCGGGTCCAGCCCGGCCAACCGGTCACGGCCACGCTTGACGCCTATCCGGACTGGCAAATTCCGTCCAAAGTACGCACGGTCATCCCAACGGCGGACCGCCAGAAAGCAACGGTCAAGGTTCGCATTTCCTTTTTGAAGCTGGACCCGCGCATCCTTCCCGACATGGGTGTCAAGGTGGCGTTCCTGGAGGAGCAAAAGCCAGCAGTGAAGGGAAAGGAAAAAGAGAAAGGGCCGCAGGCGGTTGCTTTCATCCCCAAGAGCGCCGTGCGGTCCGACTCCAGCGCATCTTTTGTGTACTTGCTTCGTGACGGCAAAGTCGAGCGTCGCGCTGTCAGCCTGGGAACGGAGCGCGGCACGGAGGTGGCGGTGCTTGCGGGCGTTACGCCGGGCGATTCCGTCGTGGTCAAAGGTCCCGAGAGTTTGCGTGATGGTGACAAGGTCGAAATCCGCCAATAGGAGAGAAGCATGGTCCGTGTTGATGGAAACGGTGGTTCGCAAAGCCTCATCCGCGTCCGCGGCCTGAACAAGACCTACAGCCGCGGAGGCGAGAAAATCCAGGTGCTTCAGGGACTCAACCTGGATGTCGACAAGGGCGATTTTGTCGCCTTCATGGGTCCCAGCGGCTCTGGCAAGACTACACTGCTCAATCTTCTCGGCGGCTTGGATGTGCCTTCCGCCGGGAGCATTACCGTGGCTGGCGACGAAATCACCCATATGTCCGGTAGCAAACTCACGCAATGGCGCGCCCGCCACGTGGGTTTCATCTTTCAGATGTATAACTTGATTCCGGTTCTCACGGCGTACCAGAACGTCGAGCTGCCTCTCTTGCTGACCAAGCTCTCCGGCTCCGAGCGCCGCAAGCACGTCGAAACCGCGCTCGGAGTGGTGGGTCTCGCGGATCGCATGCGTCTTTACCCGCGGCAGCTGTCCGGAGGTCAAGAACAGCGCGTAACCATCGCTCGCGCCATCGTTTCCGACCCAACTTTCCTTCTTTGCGACGAGCCCACCGGCGACCTAGACCGCAAAAGTGCCGATGAAATCATGGCGCTCATCGAAGAACTGGTAGCCAAGTACGGCAAAACCGTTTTGATGGTCACCCACGACCCGGTCGTCGCCGCCCGCGCGCACACCACGCTGCATCTGGAGAAAGGGGTGCTGGTTGAAGGGACCGCTTCCTCGCGCCAAAGTGTCCTCGCCGGAGGTGCAGCATGAAATTCCGCCGGCTCATCCTCGCGAACCTGTTTCGCAAAAAGATTCGTCTGATTCTAACTATCGGTTCTTTTGCTGTTGCGCTTTTCCTGTTTGCATTTCTCGGTGTGGTACGTGGCGCATTCAATCGCGGCGCTGATGTAGCCGGCGCTGATCGTCTGGTAGTGATCGATCGCGTTTCCATCATCAATCTTATTCCTCTGAAATACCGCGATCAGATTCTTCAGATTCCCGGCGTAAAGTGCATTACGCACAACAATTGGTTCGGCGGCGTCTACCAGGACGAAAAGAATTTCTTTCCCCAGTTTGTCATCGACCCGGAAAATCAGCGCCAGGTGTTTCCCGAGCTCGTCGTTCCCGACGACCAGTGGAATAATTTCGTGAAGGACCGCCAAGGTGCCATCGCCGGCGCGCGAACCGCAGAGCGCTTCCACTGGAAAATAGGCGACCGCATTCCGATCAAAACCACGCTATACGGAGGCGGCTCCTGGGAATTCATTCTCGACGGCATTTATCACGGCCAGCGTCCTGAGAATGACGAAACCCAGTTCTGGTTTCAGTGGGATTACTTCGAAGAGCGCATCCCGCAGGCAATCAAAGGGCAGATTGGCTGGTACGTTCTGCGGGTCAACAGTCCAGATGACGCGGTACGCGTCGCAAAAGCCATTGACGCGAAATTCGCCAACTCTCCAAATGAAACAAAGACGGAGACGGAGTCCGCGTTTGCCGCGGGCTGGGTCAAGCAATTTGGCAACATCCAGTTTCTTATCCTGACCATCGGGTCCGTAGTTTTTTTCACCTTGCTGCTGGTTACCGGCAACACCATGGCGATTTCGGTGCGGGAACGTACTTCAGAGCTCGCGGTGCTTAAGGCTATCGGCTTCTCCGGCCGCGCAGTTCTCTTCTTCATTCTCGCAGAATCTTTGGTCATCGCTTTGGCGGGAGGCGTTCTCGGTCTGAGCCTCGCTCTTCTGGCCGTTCCGGCTCTTGCCAAAGCGTTGAATGGCATGCTTCCCCAGCTCGTTCTTGAGCCCTCGATTCTTGTTGTGGGACTCTTTGCGGCTCTTGCGGTGGGAATTGCTAGCGGCATTCTTCCGGGTCTGGGCGCGATGCGCATGCGGGTTGTCAATGCGCTTCGGAGGGTGTGACCATGGCCATTCCGCTGATTTACAACGTTCGCAGTGTGAGGGCGCGCTGGACTTCCGCCATCGTTGCCGTCATTGGAATTGCCGGAACGGTAGGCGTCTTCATCGCCATGCTTTCTCTTGCCCGCGGCTTCCGCGCGACTTTGGTTGCTTCCGGCTCCCCCGATAATGCGCTGGTGATGCGCGCTGGCTCCACTTCCGAGATGATGGGCGGCATCACACTTGATTCGGTAAGAGTTGTTGAGGACGCTCCCGGGATTGCAAGAGACTCCTCTGGGCCGCTGGTTACCCAGGAGGTGGTCGGAGTCATTCCCTTCCCCCTCATTAGCACGGGGACGGATGCCAATGTTCAGGTGCGCGGAGTTTCCCCGCATGTGCTGAGAATTCGCAATTTTGTCAAAATCGCGCAAGGCCGCATGCTCGAGCCGGGGCTTTCCGAGATCGTTGTCGGCAAAAACGCTTCCACAACGTATTCCGGCTTGACCCTCGGCAATATTCTCAACTTCAGCGGCAGCCATTGGAAGGTAGTTGGCATTTTCGACGCGGGAGGTTCTTCTTTCGATTCCGAAGTGTGGTGTGACGCGCCTGTGCTCAATCAAGTCTTGAAGCGTCCGCAGAATATTTTCCAATCCGCCACCGTGCACCTTGTTTCGCCCGATGCTTTTCAACAATTTAAAGATGCCGTCACGTCGGACCCGCGGTTGAACGTCGATGTCATCCGTGAGGTTGATTACTACGCCAAGCAGTCCACGAGATTCACGACGCTCATCACCATCCTCGGCGGAGTTGTAGCCTCTATCATGGCCATTGGCGCGATTTTCGCGGGGCTCAATACCATGTATTCGGCTGTGGCGGAACGCGGCCGGGAAATTGCCACCATGCGCGCCCTCGGCTTTGGCGCAGCTGCTGTGGTGGTTTCGTTTTTGGTCGAAGCTATGCTGATCTCTTTCATCGGCGGGGCCGTCGGGTGTGCCGCCGTTCTGCCGTTGAACGGTCTTACCACCGCGACCATTAATTGGCAGACTTTTTCTAGTTTGGCTTTTGCCTTTAAGATCACAACTGAGTTGCTCATAAAGGGTGTCATCTTTGCCCTGGCGATGGGAATTATCGGCGGGCTTTTGCCGGCGGTTCGCGCGGCGCGGCTGCCCGTGGCTACAGCCCTCCGCGAACTGTAAGACTTCGCTCGATTTCCAACTGGGCGGCGCTCTTGCCTGGTCAAGTAGCGCACGCGCAACGCAATTCCGCCCCCAAAAAAAGAAGAATGCCTCGGGCCGAGACTCTCCTTTTTCTTTGCTTATGACTTACAACCTATGACTTAAAGCTTTCTAATCCGCCAGCTTCAACTTCTCAAGATAGGTGTTGTATGCGGCTTTGACCTTGGCAGGATCTGGCGGTTTGGCTTTTGCTTCCCATAGGGGTGTCAAGAACTCGTCCATGGCCTTGTCAATTTCCTCGAAGAGTTTGTGATTGGTCTTTGACAGCGCCGTATCGCCTCCGTAGTCCTCTGCTTTATCCCAAACTCTCTCAAGCACTCGCCCCATGGCCGCCGCTCCAGCGATGTCGCCTTTCTGGAAATCCGCATAAATATGCTGCGCCAGGGCGCGATACGGGCCCATTTTGCTGTTATCGACGCCATTGACTTGCGCGACCTTCTTCTCTTGCGCTACCGCGATACCGGCGCCGCCGAGCAGAAATGCCAACGCTAGAAAAAGAAAGGTCTTAGGCATCTTTTCGAAGGAGTGTCTCATCGTCTCTCCTTTGCTGGTAAACGCATAGCTCTCTCCACAACGAAAATGGATTTGAGCAGCTCTCGTGACAATTTTTAGCACAAGGATGGCTTGCAATGAGCCTGAACCAAATAGAGTCTGTGAGCAAACAGGCACCCACGGTCACCCAGGCGCCGGTAAACTGCTTGTTCTTGGAAATTCGTCAGGAGCTCTTTCGCTGTGGCGTGTTATCACAGGGTACTCCCTGATTTCGCAGCCTTTAGCAGCGCTGTTGGCATGTACATCACACGGATCTTGACCTCGCGCTGCCCTCGACTTTAGGCTAAAAAAGGACACGTCCTGGGAAATTCATGAGCGCTATCGGACATCAAGCCATGGAAATGCGGCAGTGCGCCTTCTGCGGAAAACGGATCGCCGCGCACTTGAATCAGTGTCCTTTCTGCCGGGAAATGGTGCCGCAAGTGCGCTTGTCCCGCACTTCGAGCGGGGCCGGGCGCGTGCAAATCCGGCGTGGACTCCTGTATACGTTGCTGGCCGGGGTAATCTATTACTTTGCTGCCGGATACGCAAAGCCGCTGGAGATTCCCGTCACTATTCAGCCCGCCGTGATCCATTATTTGGCGCCTCTGCTTTTTTTGAGCGGCTTGGGCCTCAGCCTCCACGGCCTGATCCAAAAGGCGAAATCCTAATCCTTCCTAGACTAAGACTAGCTCTCCTGTTGCCCCCGGCGCAAATTCGCAGAAATCCTCCATGGGGCTCACCCTGCTGTTTACCTGTACCGAGGGACAACGTGACCAATTAGCGGAATCTTCCTCGCGGAATCACTGCATCCCTGGCGCGTTGTGGCCTACTGGAAGCGAGGCCGGATGCGGCGACCCTTTCCGCATTCAAAAAATCCTCGACGAGGTAAACATGAAAGGAAATCTTCTAAAGGTCTCAATCATGACGCTGAGTTTGTCCTCTTTCCTTGCCCTCGGCGCGCAGCGCGCTGCGGCGCAGGGGCCCGCGGGAGCCGGCGCGTCCGAGGCAGCGAAGGAATCTGTGCACACGCCCCATTCGCTGAATCCCATCAAATGGGTCAAAAAAGATAAAAAGTCCCAGGATTCCGGCGCCAGCCGTAGCGACATCGAAAAGAAACTCGCGCCTAAGCTGCAGGCGCAAGGGCTGTTGGCGGCCGGCTCCAATACGACGGAAGCTTGCTCACCGTTCACCGCTCTGAATGAGTGCCTGGCAGCGCTCCACGCCAGCCACAACCTTGGACTGAATTTTGCTTGCCTGAGTGCCGCCATGACCGGCGTGCACATGAACGGCGATGTTTCTTCATGCAAAGTGGCCGATGGCGAGAAAGCGCTCCCCTTGCAGAAAGCCATTCAAGCTTTGAGTCCTGACGCTGACGCCAAGGGCGCTACGAAAAACGCCGAGCAGCAAGCCAAGGAAGACCTGAGCAACCTCGGATCGTAAGATCCAGCTTCGAAGCGCTTTCGAATCGGCAATTTCCCCCTATCTTTCCGGGGCAAGGAACATAACCCTATGTGTTCCTCGCCTTTGTCTTTATCCGGCCGGCTCGAACGTCATTAGAAATCCCAAGCTGGCGGAGCTGGTTAGTTTCCAGCTTGGGATTTGTCAGGTTATTCCTGGAAAATGCCCAAGGCGTATACAAAAATATCCCGATTGACATACCTCCACTTCTAGGGCTATCTTGCGCATGACACCAAGTTGTCTAGGGGTGCCCAGGCATGGCAAGAAATGATCTGCAGGGAACTCTCGACCTCCTCGTTTTGAAAACCCTCTCCCAGAAGGGAGAACTGCATGGTTACGGCATCGTGCTGCACATCCAGAGAGCTTCCGACACATTGCTGTTTGTGGAAGAGGGCTCCCTTTATCCGGCGCTGCACCGCATGGAGATGAGCGGGTGGATCCGCTCGGAATGGAAGGCCACGGAGACGAATCGCAAGGCCAAGTTCTACCGGCTAACGCCTGCCGGACAAAGAGAATTGCAGAACGCAGAAAAAAGTTTCGAGCAACTGGTGAAAGGAATCCGCGCCATGCTGCGGTACGCGTGAGGTGTGCCATGTCCATTTTTCGCCGCCTTGCAAACACTTTCTCGCGCTCGGAATTGCATCAGGAAATTGATGCGGAAATCCAATCGCATGTCGAAATGCGCATTGCGGACAACATCGCGGCCGGGATGTCTCCTGAAGAAGCTCGCCGCGACGCGCTGCTTCGTTTCGGGAGTCGAGTTGTAATGAGGGAACGCATGACGGCTGCGGATGCGGCGACGGCTTTCGACGCCTTCGGACGCGACCTGCGCTATGCCGCGCGCCAATTGCGCCGATCTCCAGCATTCACGGCCACCGCTCTGGTGACACTAATTCTTGGGATCGGCGCCAACGTCGTTGTGTTCAGCGTGCTGAATGCGGCGCTTCTGCGGCCCCTCGACGTGCCCCAACCTGCTGGCCTTTGCCACGTCGTGCACAAACAGCAGGGGTACGACAATCAGTCCTACCCCGACTACCTGGATTTTAAGAGCAAGAATTCGACCTTCAGCGACATGGCGGCTTACCGGATCGAGAGTGCAGGCCTCAGCACAAAGGACGCGGCTTACAAATGCTGGTACTACAGAGTTTCCGGCAATTTCTTCGACATGCTGGGCGTGCAGCCTGCGCAAGGCCGGTTCTTTCATGCGAGCGACGAACATGGGCCGAACTCCGCTCCCTATATCGTTTTGAGCGATGACTTTTGGCGGGCACATTTCGATGCGGATGCCCGCATCGTTGGGACTACGGTCGATGTGAACAAACATCCGTTCACGGTGATCGGAGTCGCGCCTCCAGCTTTTCACGGAACCGAGGTGTTTCTTTGGCCGGCCTTCTGGATGCCGATCGTCAACAGCCCGAGCGGCGATACCGCGGATTATCTCGCGAGTCGCTTCTCGCACAATCTTCTGATTCTCGGAAGGCTGAAGCCTGGCGTCACTGCGCAACAAGCCACCGATAATCTCAACGCCATCGCGCAGGAACTGGCGCGGCAGAATCGTGCCGACGATGGCCTGGACGCGAGACTGACAAAACCTGGTTTGATGGGCGACCAGCTTGGAGCCCCCGCTCGCTCGTTTCTGGCGGGAATTATGCTGTTGGCGTTGCTCGTGCTCCTTGCCGCCTGTGCCAACCTCGCCAGCCTCTTTGCGGCATGCACTGCGGACCGCAGCCGCGAACTCGCCATCCGGCTGGCAATCGGATCTAGCCGATGGAATGTCCTCCGGCAACTGCTTTCTGAGGCGGTCCTCCTCTCTGTTCTTGGCGGCGCCCTCGGAACCATTTTCTCCACTTTCTTGCTGAACGCCTTGACGCGCTGGCAGCCATTTCCGGAATTTCCGATTCATGTGGCCGTCAGCCCCGATCCAAAGGTCTACTTCGTAGCCCTGCTGTTGTCTATCGGAAGCGGGATGCTGTGGGGCCTGGTCCCGATGCGGCAGGTCTGGGCGACGGACTCCGCGCAAGTGATGAAGAGCAGCGGCGCCGGCACGATTGTTTTTCGCCGCTTCACGCTTCGCGAGCTTCTCCTGGGCGTGCAGATTACGCTCTGCACTCTGTTGGTCACGGCATCCTTTGTTGCCTTGCGCGGCATGCAGCGCTCGCTGCACGCGCCGTTCGGCTTCCAGCCGCAAGGCGTGCTCTTGGCCGAGACCGATTTGCACATGGGCGGACATTCCGATGCTTCCACCACGCAGATGCAGAAGCGCATGCTCGAGGAAGTGACCCGCGTCCCCGGTGTTAGCTCCGTCGGAATCATCGATGAGACCCCGCTCGGCACCGGAGGAAGCGGTTCTTTCGTTTTCCGCGTGGGTACGACTGATTTTCGGATGTCCACTAGCGCATTCGGCGCGAAGTATTTCTCCATCTCGCCCGGCTACCTTACGGCGGCTGGAACGCGCTTGCTGACTGGACGGGATTTCACTTGGCACGACGATGCCAGGGCACGCAACGTCGCGATCGTCAACCAGACGTTTGCCCAAAGAATGTTCGGGACCACCTCCCCGATTGGACTGCGTTTTCTGGTAGGGCAGGGGACCCCGTATGAAGTTGTGGGCGTGGTCGAAAACGGAAAGTATGAATCGCTGACGGAAGCGCCTTGGGCCGCAATGTTCTTCCCGCTCGAGCAGAGTCCCCAAAGTGACACGTCCTTGATTGTCCGCTCGCCGTTGCCGCCGAGCGAAATCGTTCCCGAACTCCGCCAAGTGCTTGCCCAAATTGATCCGAGCTTGCCGTTTGTGTTCCACACTTGGCCCGACGCGCTGGGGTTTGTTCAATTTCCGGCGCGCATTGCCACCGCCACTCTTGGAGTGATGGGTTTGCTGGCGGCCATGCTCGCCCTGACCGGAGTTTTCGGCATGGCCATGTATTCCGTCTCCAAGCGTATGAGAGAGTTTGGCATCCGTGTGGCGGTGGGCGCGCAACCAGTGCAGCTCATGCGTTCGGCGCTGAGCCGTCCTCTCATTTTGCTGCTTTCGGGCTCCGTGGCGGGATTGCTTTTGGGCGTGATTGCCAGCCAATTGCTGGCGCAAATCGTATATCAGGCCACGCCGCGCGACCCGCTGGTGCTTGGCGGAGTTGTGATCACCATGGCGCTGCTGGGTTTCGTTGCTACCTGGATTCCTGCCCAGCGCGCTTTCGGCGTTCATCCCGCGCGTTTGCTCAGGGAAGAGTGATAGAACGCGCCACGCGACTAGACCGCAACTGAGGAACCGGAGGGTGCTGAAGCGGAAGAAGCGGAAGAAGCGGCGGAAGCGGCGGAGGGCACATCCGTATCCGTAGTGGCTGACGCGGCAGCCGCGCGATAACGCACGATGAGCAGCGTTAGATCATCCGCCTGGCGCGCCCCTCGCGTGAAATTTTCGACGGCTTCGAGAACGCATTTCTGTAACTGCTCCAGCGGACATTCCAGCTGACCGGTGAGAACTTGTTTAAGGCGCGGCATGCCAAAAAGTTGCTCGTCGGGGTCCATCGCTTCCGTCACGCCATCGGTGAAAAGCACGAGCGTGTCTCCGGGTTCGAGCTTCAGGCAGGCTGCGGTGTATTGCGCTTCGGGCACAAGCCCCACGGGATAAGAGCCTTCCGTGAAGGCTTCCTCGGCGGCGCCGCGCCGTATGAGAAACGGCGAGGGGTGCCCGGCGTTGATGAATTCCAGGTGTCCGTTGTTATCCAGCAAGCCAAAAAACACCGTCGCGTAGCGGCCAACTTCGGAGTGTTCACAGAGAAAGCGGTTCACGTGATTGAAGACGCGCGCCGGGTCGGTGCCGAGCGTCATGCCTGACAGTGCACCCTGCAGCATAGTGGTCAGGATGGCGGCGCCGAGACCTTTCCCGGAGACATCGGCAATGACGAATGCGGTGCGTCCATCGCTTAGCGGGAAAACGTCGAAGTAGTCGCCTCCCACGGACAAGCACGGAAAATTCACGCCCGTCACGACAAAATTCGGTGTGTCCGGGAAATTGCGCGGGAGCAGCGCCTGCTGAATGTCGCGCGCAATGTTGATCTCCTGTTCGAGGCGCTGGCGCTCGCGTTCGCGTTCGACGAGGCGCGCGTTGTCCAGAATTCCCGCGGCGTCCGCGGCGAGCGCATCCAGGATTTGCCGGTCGAGCTTGGAGAAGGCGGCGGGGCGCCGCGAGTCCAGATAGAGAACCCCGAGGAGTTGCCCGCGCTTGATGTTGAGCATCGATTCCTGCGTGTTCGCGCGCGTCAGGGCCCGCAACGGAATCACCACCACGGCGCGTAGCCGCTGCGCGACGACGCTCTCTGCCGCCTGCAGACCCATTTCGGCCTGCGCGAGATCTTCTGTGATAACCGGCGATTGTTGCTTCAGAGCGAGTTGGATGGCCGTATAGCTGGGGGTAAGGCTCTCAGGCGGCAGGCGCAGTTTGCCGCTTCTCCGCGCAAGGTGCACCTTCAGCGCGCCGCCGGCGTCCGGTTCGAGTAGCAATCCGCGGTCGGCGTCAGTGATCGAAACGGTGTAATCCAGCATGTTTGCCAGAACTTCGTCCAGCGGAAGCTGGGAGTGCAGCAGCACGGTGGCTTCCAGCAGTTGGTTCAGCTTGTGAAGCCCGCCGCCGCTGGGCTCTGAACTGGTGATGTGCTCGATGCGCGTCAGCAGGTGCGGGATGGATTCTTCATCCGAGCCGCTGGAGAAGCGGAAGAAAATTTCGTAGGAATCCTCGAGGCCAAAGGTGATGACGTCGCCGTTGTGGAGCTCGCGGCTCTCCACTTTTTCACCGTTGATGAAGAGCCCCCGGCGCTGGCCGCGATCCTCGAGGTAGAAGCGATTGGCTTCGATGGCGATCGCGGCGCAATTGCGCGAAATGCGGCGGTCAGAAAGCTGCAGATGGTTGCCGGTCTCCGCGCCGCGCCCGATCAGGAAAGGCGATTGCGTGACGCGCACGTAGCGACGCGCACCGTCGGGAGAGACGACTTCGAGAACGGCATCTTCGCCTGGGAGAACGGTTTCCGGCACAGGTGATTTCCAGTGTCCGCATTGTAGCACGCCGAACGGGAACCAAAGGGAAGAGCGCGTCGGTAGCGGAGATCGCATCGAAAATTACGTCACTCGAAATTTGGGATGGCCTTTACTGGACTTCCATTAGCGGTGGTGCTTACTTGTAGTAGGCGGCGTTCTTTTCGCCGAAAGCCCTCAAATTCTCCGGCAGGTCGTCAATGGGGTAAATGGAATTGTAGTCGCACGCCGGCACACATGCGCCGCAGTCTGTGCACTCATCGGGATTGATGGGGGACTTCCGCAAACTTCCCTTCGTCCTTTCTCGGATGGATACAGTCGATCGGACAAGCCTCGATACAATTTTCATCCTTCGTGCAACTGTCGACGATGACGTACGCCATTTGAAAAACCCTCCCGCAGGTAAACGAGCAATTCCTATGCCAACCCCTGGGAATGGGAAACGATTGAATTCACCGGGAATAACCAACGGCTAGAAATTGCATCACGCAAATCGGACCAATTTGGGTGCGTGGGATCACACAGGCGCCGCGGCGCATCACCGGGAGAAGTGCGCAGAAAAAACGCTGATCAAGCAGTGGCGGGCCTGGATGGATGCGCTTTTACCGGCCCCAGGTCCGGGAGGAAGGCCGTCAAAATGCCAATCGCGGGAAGGTACGCGCAGACGTGGTAGACAAAATCAATGCTCGTGAGATCGGCGAGCTTGCCAAGAATCGCCGCGCCCACACCGCCCATGCCAAAAGCGAAACCAAAAAATAATCCTGACACTGCGCCGATTCTTCCGGGCATGAGTTCCTGAGCGTAAACCAGAATCGCGGAGAACGCGGAGGCGAGAATCAAGCCGATGATCACGCTGAGAATGCTGGTCCAGAGCAGATTTGCATACGGCAGAACCAGCGTGAACGGCAGCACACCAAGAATCGAACACCAGATGACCAATTTGCGGCCGACTCTGTCGCCCACCGGACCGCCAATAAACGTTCCTGCGGCCACGGCGCCCAAAAACAGGAACAGATGCAACTGCGCGTTCTGAATCGTGAGATGAAATTTGTTCATAAGATAAAAGGTGTAATAGCTCATCAGGCTGGCGAGGTAGAAGAATTTTGAAAACATCAGCGCCACGAGAATGGCCAGGGACCAGCCGATTTGCCGATTAGACAAGGCCGCGTGCGGATGCATCGAGCCCAGGGAAGCAAGATGCTCGTTCTTGCGAAACCATGCGCCAATATTCATAAGCAGCACGATGGCCAGCAGCGCCAAAAGCGAAAACCACGCGATGTGGGACTGCCCCTTGATGAACATAAACGCCAGCAAAGGACCGATGGCCGAGCCCGCGTTCCCCCCCACCTGGAACAGCGATTGCGCCATCCCGTGCTTTCCACCGGAAGCCATGCGCGCCACGCGCGATGACTCGGGGTGAAACACCGCGGAACCTATACCAACGAACGCTGCTGCCGCAAGAATGGTGAGGTATGTGGGTGCCATGGCAAAGGCCAGCAGACCTACCATGGTGATGCCCATGCCCAGGGCGAGCGAGTACGGTTGCGGCCGGCGGTCGGTGTAGAGTCCCACGACCGGCTGGAGCAACGAAGCCGTCAACTGCAGCGTGAGCGCAATTCGGCCAACCTGCCCGTAATTCAGATGGAAGCTGTCTTTCAGCAGCGGATAGATAGCGGGAATCAGGGATTGCACCGTGTCGTTCAAAAGATGGCAAAAGCTGATGGAGAGAAGAATCGGAAATACCGCTTTGGCCGCCACTGCGGCGCGCGGCTGCCCTGGCATGGCATCCAAATTCGCGCCACTCGCCATTTATGCCTGCAGTACCGGAAACATTTTTGCGCGGATTGGCAACATGCGTTTTATCTGGCGGCGGAAGCGAGCCGGCGGGTGACGTAATCGGAAACGTAAACGTCGAAAAGTTCGTTGAGGCGATGGCAAACCGGTCCGGGCGCGGGAATGGGGTGACCTGCGATTTCGCCAACACTAATCAAATTGCGGTTCGTCGAAGTGATGAAAACTTCCTCAGCAGCGTAGAGGTCTTCTGGATGTAGCGACTGTTCAACGATGGGAACCCCGGCTTCGGGCGCAATCTCCAAAAGAATGCCGCGCGTGATTCCTTCTAGGCAGCCCGAACTGAGCGGAGGCGTTAAGATCTTGCCGTTTTTTACGACGAAGATGTTGGCGGAAGTGCATTCGGCCACTTCGCCGCGCTCGTTGAGCATCACCACTTCATCGAAGCCTTCTTTGTTGGCTTCGGCGACGGACCAGACGTTGTTGAGCCAGGAAATCGTTTTCACGCCTGCAAGCGGCGAAGCAGCGTGGCGGCCGTGCCCACGGAGAGCCAGACGAACAATTTCACGATGCTCGGGAAGTCCCGCGCTGTAGATGAGGAGATCGACCTGCGGGCGGCTTTCCGCGCTTTGCCAGAAGCCCACAGAATTGTAAACCAGGTAGATGCGCGCACAGCCTTCCGTCACTTTGTTGGCGCGAATCACTTCGTGGAGGTGCACGCGGATTTTCGCCGCCGTATACAGCATGGGCAAATGGATGAGTGCGGCGTCTTTCTCCAGGCGGCGCCAGTGGCGCTCGTAAGCGAACGCTTCGCCGCGCGAGATGCGCACGGTGGTGAAGATGCCCCAGCCGCAGATAAGCCCTGCCTGGCCGGGAGAAAGCCGCACCTTCTCGATGGGCAGAAGGCTCTGGTTATGGAAGACGTACGGGTGAATCACTCTTGCGCCTCGTTCTGGGGACGAAAGAAATAT
>QHYJ01000158.1:15647-39927 GCA_003223255.1 Acidobacteriota bacterium
AAAAAGAGAGAGAACTGCGCACAAAGAGGTGCGAGAGGGGTCTCTGCGTTTAGAATTGGTCGAAAAATTCCCTGGGCATAAAAAATAGGGGCGGGCCGAAGCCCGTCCCTCGCAGAAATAAAGAGGGCCAGCGCTAGAAGATCAGCTTCAAAGCAAACTGCATCTGGCGCGAGGAGCCGAAATCGCCGGTTGGGAAGCGCGTACCCTGAATCTTGCCAAACGAAGCGCCGGTAACCGTAAGGACCGGGTTGCCAAAGTTCGGATGGTTTAAGAGATCGAACACCTCCGCGCGGAACTGGAGGTTGAGCCGCTCCGCGAGCTTGGTGTTCTTGGTCACGGAGAAGTCCGTATTCAGGAAGCCCGGTCCGGTGATGGCGTCGCGTCCGAGACTGCCCGGGTGGCAACTGCCAGGAACGACAGGATACGTTTTGCCTCCTGCGGTCGTGGGTACGCTGCTAAACGTGCACGGCACAGCAAAAGCCGCAGCGGGCGTCGAGGCGCAGTCTGGAATTGCTGGTGCGCCACCTTGTGGCGTTCCATTGAATGGCTGGCACACTGTTTTGTTGTTGAAATACTGCGATGGGCTCCCGGTACCAGAAACACGCTGGAGTAAATCGGGGCGGACGGTCAAGGAGATTCCCGGTCCGGGGCCGATGGCCAGGGTTGGTGTCAGAGGGTTTCCTGTTTGCGCTTGCTGAGTGACACCGAACTGCCAACCGGAGACCACGCGGTTAGCTTTGAAAGGCAGTTCGTAGAAGCCGCTCAGAACGACGCGATGCCGGACGTCAAACTCGGACAGGCCATAATCGCCTCGCGGGTTGTAGGCATTTTGCAGGAAGAGAGATTCACCGGTGGAAAGGGAATTGTAGTCCAAGGACTTAGAGAAAGTGTAGGAGCCTTGGAATTGCAATCCGTGCGAGAAGTGCTTGTTGACGGTGGCCCACAGTGCGTTGTAGTTGGAATTTCCTCCGCCGTTGACCTGGCCGCCGCCACTGAGATTGCCAAGCGGGCAGCCCGATGCGATCGCCGCGCACTGTGCGGGGAACACCGGACTGGTCGCGGGAAGCGTGGGGTACGGACGAGTAGACCCATAGACGCCATTGGTGACAAAGGGCTGGTTGATGTTTTGCAAAATCTGGAGGTGCGTGCCCTTCACGCCCACATAAGCCACTTCGACTCCGAGGGTGGAACTCAACTGGCGCTGAATCGTCAGGTTCCGGTCCTGTACATAAGCGTTGTCGAAATTCGGGTTAATGGCGAAGGGGCCCAAGCTGATGCCCGTACCTGCAGGGAATGGATTCTCCAACGTTATGCCATTCATTGAAGAGCCGAGAGATATCGGCACAGCGAATAACGGATTGGAGCTGAGGCCGTTGACGATGTTGGTCGTCGGATCCTGGGCCATGAGGGCATAAGCAGCGCGGATTGAAGTCTTGCCGTTCTTGAAGGGATCCCAAGCGAAGCCAAGGCGTGGTTGGAAATTCTTGTTATTCGTGTGGTAAGGCTGAGCGGCAGAAACCAAGGTGCCGTTAGAGGCGTCGAAATTGGTGAAGCGGTCCCTGGCGTCAGAGGGTGTGGAGTTCCAGGCATAGCGCAGCCCGATGTTAATGGTGACGTTGGGCTTCCACTTGAAGCTGTCCTGGGCAAAGGCGTCATAGGCAGGCTGTAGAATCTTGTTGTTCCCCGAGCCGAGCTGGTCCGTGAACAAATTGCTTTGATCCGCGAGGAAATTTGCCATCGTGCCGTAAGTAAAACTTCCAATGTTCTCGGCAATGTTGTTGTTATAGGCCCGCCGCACTTCACCACCGAAAGCAAACGTGTGCCGACCCTTAAGCCAGCTCAGAGTGTCATTCAAAACGCCCGTGGTGTCGCCGCGACCCTGCGGTTCATTCGTTGGGCCGCCGAAGCCTAAGGCGCCTGCGACGTTAATAAAGGGTAGACCGGTGGCAACGGGAGAGCCTGCTGGCATGCCAATATTAAACTTCCTAGGGTCCAAGAAACCGTTTGGAATGAAAGTTAGGTGAATGCGGTTAAAGCCGAGACGCACAGTATTGGCGAGAGCCGGGCCGAAGGTGTGGTCCTCGCTTAAAGTGCCCAAATGCCGGAAACCTTCGCGGGTATCGCCAAATCCAGGAACGTTCGCGCCAATGGCGCCGCCGGCCGTGGGTTCCTCGCGCAGGTCCTTCTGAACGACGTAATAGCCATGGATACGATCCTGCGTGCGCAGGTCGAAGTCAAAATCGGCAGAACCTTGGTTAAGGTTCACATTGGCAACAGTGCCTCCGGTGAAACCTGTCCAGTCCGCCTGAGCGGTTGATGCGTCCGAGGCTTGATGGAAGTTAGCAGCGGGAAGAAGAGTTACCAAGCTAGCTACTGCCGGAGCGGTGACAGTCGCTATCTGGTTCTGGCTGGGGACGGTGCTGGTAACAGTCAAGCTTTGGTGCTGGCGCAAACCCTCATAGGCGAGAAAGAAGAAAGCCTTGTTCTTCTTGATGGGGCCGCCAAAAGCAGCGCCGAATTCGTTGCGCTTGAAAGGGGCCTGGGGGTTCGGCGCGGTGTTGAAGAAGTTACGAGCATCAAGATCGTTGTTGCGAATGAACTCAAAGGCCTCGCCGTGATAAGAATTGGTTCCGGAACGGGTCGCCATGTTGACGATAGCGCCGGAGTTTCGCCCATACTCTGCCGGGAAGGCCGAGTTATCGATCTTGAATTCCGAAAGCGTGTCAATCGGCGGTTGAAAGGTAATCTGGTTCTGCACCGGGTCGTTCAGATTGATGCCATTCACCAGCCAATTCGTAGTGTCCTCGCGCTGGCCTGCGGTATTGATGCCGAAAGAGCCTTGTCCGCGCAGAGGAGCTGAAAGAAAGCCGTTGGCAGGAGGCGTGATCGTGCCGGGAGTTAACAGGCTGAGATCGGTGAAGTGGCGGCCGTTCAGGGGTATGTCTTGCACGTATTTGTCATTGATCACCTGGCCCATGCTGTTCGTGGTCGTGTCAAGGATTACGGCATCGGCCGTGATCTCGACAGTTACTGTGGCTTCACCAATTTTGAGCTGCACATTTCGCGTGACCGAGGTCGCAACGGGAAGATCAAGGTCGGTGACCACGGCCTTTTGGAAGCCTGCGGCCGTGACTTCGATCTTATAAACGCCGATGGGCAGAGAGGGAAAAAGATAAGCTCCAGCACTGTCGGTCTGCGTGTTTGAGGAGATGCCTGTGGCTTGATTGGTTGCGGTGACCTTAGCATTGGGAACCATAGCCCCGGTGGCGTCGGTGATAACGCCGCTCAGAGTGGCGGTGGATTGCGCCGTGGCCGAGGTAACTAAGCTACACAACAGAAGAACCGAGAAGAAAACAGAGAGGCACCCATTTCGCAGCAACGACTTCCTTGCAACAGCTTGCATAAGGCTGTTCCTCCTGGAGTCCAATAAGACTCCATCAGATGAAAGTGAGCGTGCTCTCAACCGAGTCCGTGGTTGGCTGGAAGAACTGCGCCGCGGAACAAGCACGGTTTCCCTGAAGAATGAATTTATTTGCAGTCGGGAGCCCATCCCCTTGAGTCCAAGGTCCACACCCCTCTTTAGCGCTGGCAATCCTGGTTCCAGAGGAGCGAAGAAAGTATTTTCAGGCATCACGCCTTGAATCAACGATTTATGGAAGCTCACCGCCCCCCAATAAACCTTAGGGCGCCGCAGGGCTCCAATAATTTGAAGGTCCCTACGAAATACAAGAGATTCGCCATGCAATTTGGAACAGCACAAATCTTCTTTCCAAGGAAAGTAGGGTGAATACCCGAGGCTAAGGAAAAATCAGAATATCTTCAGACTGTTGTTCGGGGAAAAGACTGGGAGGACCTTCCGCCGAGGAGTGAACTTTCGGATCATTCTCAAAGCCAACTCTTCGCCGCGGTCAGGAGGTAAACCATCCGGCCGAGAAGCTCCGGGCAAATCCTTTGAGGCCAGGGGTACACACAGGCCTCCGCTGAGGCCTCAGGGTAAACAGGAGGAGGGGAGGAGGAGGGCTTTGCTTGGGTCGATGCGATTGGCGTCCAGGAGATCCGGATTCGCTTTGGCGATGCAGGCCCAGGCAGTGCCGGTGCCCAGTTGCGTTTGCGCGATGGTCCAGAGCGTGTCGCCGTGGCGGACAGCGTACTTGGTCGGAGTTCGCGGCGGAGCGAAAGAAGAAGGAAGAACAATTTCCGACCCCACTTTAAGTACGTTTGGATCGCTAAGACCGGGATTGAGGGAAAGCAGTTCCTGCCAGCGGCGTCCATCGCCTAGACGTGAGGCGGCAAACTTCCAGAGAGAGTCGCCGGGCTTGACGATGACGACAGTGAGTTTTCCGGAAATTGCCGGTGCAGGCGCGACACGCGCAGATGGTGGCGCAGGCAGCACGCGGGGAGTGCGCGGCGCCGGGACGAGTGCAAGGGGTGTGGCAGCAAAGGTGCGCGGGGCAACGGGCGGTGCGGGCAAAACGCGCGGCCGTTCGAAGGGGGATCGCTTGACGAACGGCCGCACCACTCGCGGAGCAGGCTGAACCACCGTGGGAGGGTCCACGGTTACAGAAGGAAGCAAGGGCTGGGCCGGTGGCTTGGGCGAAGCGAGCACAGACGCGTCCGCGAAAGGAAGAGGAAATTGCGCGGAGCGCTGAAGTTGTTGCGATTCTTTTTGTCGGCGCAAACGGCGAGCGACATCGCCAAGCGGAACGTCGACGGAAACTGAGGAAGGCGACGTGGCATTGGCGTCTTGGGGGACGGCGCTGTCGAATGCATCTTGCGGCTTTTGCGGGTTGGCAGGAGACGCGGGCTGATTCTTGCGCGCCTCCAACTGGGCGCGATCTTCCAGCGTAAGAATGTGTTCGCGCTTCAGGTCTTCGGCAGTGTAAACGTGCTTGGACTTTTTTTGCAGGCTTTGTTTGCGGGCGCGTTCCTGGCGAGATGCTTCACTAACACTTGGGTCTTGCTGAGCTTGGTCTTGAGCTTGAGCTAGAACCTGATCTTGGACTTGTTGAGATTGTGCGCGACATTGAGCAGCGCCCGCAAAGGCGAACGAAAAAATCAGGACAGAAGGGACACAACACCGTAGAAAGCCGGAAGGGGACTTTGCGGCACTCAAGTGGCTGACCCGGGCTGGGGCGTCAAGATCAGGGCTTGCCATGCAAACCGACCAATGACGGGGGACAACGCCTAACTAAGAGTATACCCCCAAAGGCCATTTCAAGGAAGCGGATTTTTTCCGAATTGAACACATGGCTATCAGGAGGAGGGTAGATTCGAGGAAGCAGAGAGACACATTATAAGGCAGCGCTTGCGGATCCGGGACGCGCGTTCTGGTGTTCAACTGCCACGTACCTGGCGAGATTCTACGTAGAGCGCCGGCAGTATGGCGAGGCAGAAGCACTCTTTCAGAAGGTGCTGGAAATCTACGGAGAAGATGAAAGTCCGAACTCGAATCTGCCTCACCATCTTCAAGAGTTCGCGAAACTCTACGAGGCGCAAGGAAAATACGAGGCTGCGGACGGGCTGCCGGGCGAGCCCTGGATGATTTGGCTGGATTCTGCCGGGCGAGAGGTCGCCACGCAGAGGCGGAAGAGCTTTACCGCAGAAGTCTGACCACTGTAGAGGAACACCTAAGGTCTGAAGTGGATCGGTCGAGGAAGCGTTGGCGACCCTGGCGAAATAGGAAGGAGCTCGAGGTTCGGATCAGCCGGAATCAGATTCCAATTAGCACCGCCCTCGACGGCCTCGCGCTGGTCTACGAAGATCAAAAGAAATATTCTGAGGTGGAGCCGCTCCGCAGACGTTCACTTGAAATCAAGGAGCGCGCTTGGGGCGAGCGGTACTCGTCATTCTTGGCGGATTCCCTTGCAGCGCATGCTCACGTGCTGCACAAGATCGGCGGAGAACATGACGCCGCTGAGATTGACAAGCGTGTCGAAGCGATACCCGGGAACAAAATCGGCCAGTAAAATCTGCCGAGAGAAGATAAAACGGAACATGGCTTGGAGCGAGCCGAACGGCGACTTCTTGCCACGGCGAATCGGAATTATTTCTTAGCGACGACCAGTTCCGAGTTGTGATATGAAGCTGCGCCTGAGAGGAACACGAATATGAACAAG
Source organism: Acidobacteriota bacterium (assembly GCA_003223255.1). Lineage (GTDB taxonomy): Bacteria > Acidobacteriota > Terriglobia > Acidiferrales > UBA7541 > Acidiferrum. Next base: position 21,764 of record QHYJ01000158.1, read on the forward strand.
CACATGACCATGAAAGCCAGAGGCGTGGCCTTGCTGATCGTGATGCTGGGTTCCTGTGCGTGCGTTGCGGGGCAGGAGAAAGCGCAGGACCGCAGAAAATTCTTAAGTCCGTCAACGCCGGTGAGTGACGATCCGCGGCGCATTCCGGTAAAGCCGGGGCCGATGGGACCGGAGCGCATTTTGGTTTTGCGCGGCGGAAGAATTTTTGACGGAACGGGAACGGCGGTGCATGAAGGCACGCTGGTCATCGAGCGCAACAAGATTTTGAAAATTTTGCCGCCGTCGTCAAGCGACTGGCCAAAGAACGCCGAGGTTGTGGACGTCGCCGGAAAAACAATTCTTCCGGGATTGATCGACCTGCACACGCATCTGACGTATCCGCTGACCGAAGGAGAAGTGCTGAAGGCACCGAGTGGAGCGGACGCGACGCTGCGCGCCGTGGAAAAGCTCCGCTACTTTTTGGAGAGCGGAATCACCAGCGTGCGCGACGTCGGCTCGCAAGGCGACGTCACCTTTCGTTTGAAAGAGTGGGTGCGCGAAAACCGGCTCGCCGGTCCGCGCGTTTTTCCAGCCGGACAGTTCATCACCGCGGAGGGCGGACACTCGACAGAGAACACTCCCGACGAATGGATCCGATGGATGGGCGCGACGCGCATCGCAACCGGCCCTGACGATTGGCGCTTGGCGGTGCGCGAACAGTTTCACAAGGGAGCGGACGTCATCAAGCTGGGAAGCCATTTCTCTTTCGAAGAAATCAAAGCAGCGGTGCAAGAGGCGCACGAGCTCGGACTGAAAGTGACGGTGGATTCGGAGACGTTTTATATCCAGCGAGCCGTGGAAGCGGGAGCGGACACCATCGAACATCCGCTGCCGAGGACCGACGAAACAATTCAGTTGATGGCGAAGAAAGGCGTGGCCGCCGATCCGACGCTGATTCCGTATCAGATTATTTTTGACGAATGGGGCGGATACTTTGGTTCGACTTCGCGGCGCTTTACGTTTTCGAATGACGCGAACCTGGAGATGCTCCGGAGGTTGAAGAGGGCGGGAATCAAATGCGGGGTCGGGACCGACCTAATTCTGCATTGGTATCGCTACCTGCCGGGAGCGTATATTCGCGAGCTGAAGAATTTTGTTGCGGCGGGCTGGAGCGCCCCCGAAGCGCTGGTGGCGGCGACCAAAACGAATTCCGAGATTCTAGACATGGACGATCGCTTGGGAACGCTCGAGCCGGGCAAACTGGCCGACGTTCTGGTTGTGGACGGTCGACCCGACGAGAACCTGGACGACTTGGCCAAGATCGATTTGGTGGTCCGCGACGGAAACACCGTGGTGCAGGGTGGGAAGGTAGCGATTTCACGGCACACGGTGATGCCGCCTCCCAAAAAGGCGCAGTAAGCAGCGGCCGCATAACCTATGCAAAATCATTAGGATACGCGGTCACCAAGGGCGAAATCGCAGCCTAATCGCGCCACCCTGTTTTTAGGCCTGCTTTTATCGGGTGCACACCACCCTATAAGCTAAAGATTCTATGGGTTTTTCCACCGGAGTCCGATAATTCGCATTTGACACTGCACTTCATCTTCCTTATACTTCCTAACTTGTCAGGGATGTTACTAACCTGAGTGGGGCGGCTCCGGAAGTTTTTGGAGCCGTTGAGTTGGAAGGATGATCTTCGGTCCCGGAACAAGCAAGACGGAATGGGACGGAAGAGCGGCCGGAATGGGGCGCCAGCCCCGCAAAGCCGAGTAAGCCTCTCCGAACTGAAACCGAGAGAACGGCCTTACCTCTTGGAGTGCGTACGGAGTTTCTTGCTGGTTGTACCTCCGGATTCGCAGTAGACCTTTCAGCAGAAGCGCACGCTCTCGCGCCGTTTTGTCTGTGCGCCTGGCGAGAGCCACGAGGTTTTGCGCGCGAGATTTTGGCCGCGGTGTGGCCGAAAAAAGAGGGAAGACTGTGCCGACGTTTTCGCAACTGGTACGCATGGGCCGCGAGGCGGTCATCAGCAAGACGAAGTCGCCCGCGCTGGTGGGCTGCCCGGAGAAGCGCGGTGTGTGCATTCGCGTGTACACGCAGACGCCGAAGAAGCCGAACTCCGCGCTGCGCAAAGTAGCGCGCGTGCGGCTGACGAACGCGGTGGAAGTGACGACGTACATTCCGGGCATCGGCCACAACCTGCAGGAGCACTCGATCGTGCTGGTGCGCGGCGGCCGTGTGAAGGATTTGCCGGGAGTGCGCTATCACATCGTGCGCGGCACGCTCGACGCCGCCGGCGTGGAAAACCGCAAACAAGGACGGTCCAAGTACGGCGCGAAGCGGCCGAAAGCGGCGCAGGCGAAATGACCATCCGATGAGGATCGTCATCCTGAGGAGCGCAGCGACGAAGCGTCGTCAAGAGCGACCGAAATCGTTGGCTTTTTAGTTTGAAGGAGCGATAGAGAGCAATGCCACGTAAAGGATTAGTTTCGCGGAGAGTCCAGGCGATCGACCCGGTCTACGGCAATGACCTGGTAGAGAAATTCATCTGCTCAATGATGTGGGAAGGAAAGAAGAGCACAGCGCAGCGCGTGTTTTACGGCGCGATGGACCAGGTGGCCAAAAAGACCAACGACGATGCGCTAAAGGTTTTTAAGAAGGCCGTGGAAAACGTGAAGCCGGTGCTGGAGGTGAAAACGCGGCGCGTGGGCGGTGCGAACTACCAGGTGCCGGTGGAAGTAAATCCGTTTCGGAGGCAGTCGCTGGCGATTCGGTGGCTGCTGCAGTATTCGCGGGACCGCGCGGGCAAGACCATGGTCGACAGGCTGGCCGATGAGCTGATCGACGCAGCCAATGCGCGCGGCGGAGCCATGAAGAAGAAGGAAGATGTGCACCGCATGGCGGAAGCCAACAAGGCGTTCGCACACTACCGCTGGTAAGAACTAAGGAAAAGGAATTGGTGGAACCGTGAGTGAAGCTGTTGCAATCCGGCCCGGAGACAAAAAGGCTACTGGGACTATGGGACGAGGATTCAAACTCGAAGACACCCGGAACATCGGGATTATGGCGCACATCGACGCCGGCAAGACCACGTCGACCGAGCGCATCCTTTATTACACGGGTGTGACCTATAAGATCGGTTCGGTCGACGAAGGCACGGCCACCATGGACTGGATGGAGCAGGAGCGCGAGCGCGGTATCACCATTACCAGCGCCGCGACGACCGCAGCCTGGGACCGCTTCGGGAGGAAATACCGCGTCAATATTATTGATACCCCGGGCCACGTGGACTTTACCGTGGAAGTCGAGCGCTCGCTGCGCGTTTTGGACGGCGCGGTGGCGATATTTGACTCTGTGGCCGGCGTGCACCCGCAGTCAGAAACGGTATGGCGGCAGGCGGACAAATATCGCGTCCCGCGTCTCGCGTTCGTGAACAAGATGGATAAGATGGGCGCGGATTTTGACCACGTCATCCGCACCATGCGCCAGCGCCTCGGAGCCCACACCGTTCCCCTCCAATTTCCCCTCGGCAGAGAAGACAACTTCATCGGGTGCATCGATTTCCTGGAACAAAAAGTAATTGTTTGGCTGGAAGAAACGCTGGGCGCGAAGTTTGAGATCTTTGAAGTCGAGAAGCTCTGGGATCCAGCGTTTGTCAATTCACGTCCCGAGGTGGCTGCAGCTCTCAAGGGTTCGGCCATCGATAAGAAGTTTTACGAAGACCACCGCTCGAAAGTGGTGGAATACATCGCCGAGCATGACGACGAAGTGCTGGACAAGTATTTGAATGAAGGCACGCTCTCGGTCGAAGAGATGCGCAAGTCCATCCGCAAGTCCACGCTGGCGATGAAGATCGTGCCCGTACTGGCTGGCTCGGCGTTCAAGAACAAAGGCATTCAGCCGTTGCTTGACGCTGTCGTGGATTATCTCCCTTCGCCTGTGGACGTCCCCCCCGTAGAAGGCATCAATCCTGAAAACGACGAACCGATTTTGCGGCGCGCTTCGGACGAGCAGCCTTTTTCTGCGCTGGCATTCAAGATCATGTCCGATCCGTTTGTGGGACACTTGACCTACATTCGTGTGTATTCGGGCGTGTTGAAATCAGGGAGCTACATTTATAACTCGACCAAGCGCACGCGCGAACGCATCGGGCGTTTGCTGCAAATGCATGCCAACAAGCGCGAAGAGATTGACGTGGTATACGCCGGTGACATTTGCGCTTGCGTCGGCTTGAAGAGCGTCACCACCGGCGATACTCTTTGCGACGAAAACAAGCAGATCATCCTCGAAGCCATCGACTTTCCCACCCCGGTCATTTCCGTTGCCGTTGAACCGAAGACCAAAGCCGATCAGGACAAAATGGGCCAGGCTCTCTCCCGGCTTTCTCAGGAAGATCCGACGTTCCGCGTGCATACGGACACGGAAACCGGGCAAACGCTGATTTCCGGCATGGGCGAGTTGCACCTGGAAATCATCGTTGACCGCATGAAGCGGGAATTCAACGTGGAAGCAAACGTGGGCCGGCCGCAAGTCGCTTACCGCGAAACGATTCGCAGGAAAGCGGAAGCCGAAGGCAAGTACATCAAGCAAACCGGAGGCCGCGGCCAGTACGGCCATTGCAAGCTCGAGGTGCATCCGCTGCCCAGCGCCGATCATGAAGACATGCACGAAATGGGCACGGATGAGCTCGATGCTTTGGCCAAGTCCGTGGCCGGTCCCGGAGGCAAGTGGAAATTCGACAAAGAGCATCGCTTCCTGTTTGTGGACAAGGTTTTTGGCGGGGCGATTCCCAAGGAATACATCGCCCCGATCGAGGCGGGCATCCGCGAAGCCATGGACAGCGGCACGCTCGCGGGCTTCATGATGGTGGACGTCGCTGCGGTGCTTGTCGACGGTAGCTACCACGATGTGGACAGCTCGGAAATGGCGTTCAAGATCGCAGGCTCGATGGGTTTCAAGGAAGCTTGTGCGAGGGCCAAACCGGTGCTGCTCGAGCCCATCATGAAGGTGGAAGTGGTGGTTCCGGAAGAATACCTGGCCGCGGTGTTTGGCGACCTGAACTCGCGCAGGGCACAGATTCAAGGCTCGGAAACCCGCGCCGGTAGCAACGTGATTCGCGTGCAGGTGCCGCTGGCGGAAATGTTTGGTTACGCCACGGATCTGCGCAGCCGCACCCAGGGCCGCGGCAACTTCACCATGCATTTTTCGCATTACGCGGAGCTTCCGGCCAATCTTGCCGAAGAGATTGTGAAGAAGGCCCGCGGCGGAAAGTAGTTTCGCAAAAGCAAAGTTTGGCAGGACTTCGACGGAGGAGCAGAGGGCAACATGGCCAAGGAGAAATTCGAGCGCAGCAAGCCGCATGTGAACATTGGGACGATCGGGCACATCGATCATGGCAAAACCACTTTGACGGCCGCGATCACCAAGGTGCTGAGTAAGCACAACCCCAAGGTGCAGTTCCGGGCGTTTGACACCATTGACAATGCGCCGGAAGAGCGCGAGCGCGGGATCACCATCGCGGTGTCGCACGTGGAGTACGAGACGGCCAACCGGCACTACGCGCACATGGACTGCCCGGGGCATGCGGACTACATCAAGAACATGATCACCGGGGCGGCGCAGATGGACGGCGCGATTCTGGTGGTAGCCGCCACCGACGGGCCGATGCCGCAGACGCGCGAGCACATTCTGCTGGCTCGGCAGGTGGGTGTGCCGGCGATTGTGGTGTTTCTGAACAAATGCGACATGGTGGAAGACGCGGAATTACTCGAACTCGTGGAACTGGAAGTGCGCGAATTGCTGAAGAGCTATCAATTCCCGGGCGACAAAATTCCGGTGATCAAGGGATCGGCGCTGCAGGCGCTGAACGGCGACGCCAAGTGGGAAAAGACCATTGAAGAGTTGATGGATGCAGTGGACAAGAACGTGCCGTTGCCGGTGCGCGACGTGGACAAGCCGTTTGCCATGCCCATTGAAGACATTTTTTCGATCAGCGGGCGCGGCACGGTGGTCACGGGGCGCGTGGAGCGCGGCAAGGTGAAAGTGAGCGAGGAAGTGGAGATCGTGGGCTTCCGTCCGACGCAGAAGAAAGTGGTGACGGGGGTGGAGATGTTCCGCAAGCTGCTGGACGAAGGGCTTGCGGGAGACAATGTGGGCTTGCTGCTGCGCGGCACGGAAAAAGACGAAGTGGAGCGCGGGCAGGTGGTGTGCAAGCCGGGTTCGATCACGCCGCACACGAAGTTCAAGGCGGAAGCGTACGTGTTGACGAAGGAAGAAGGTGGGCGGCACACGCCGTTTTTCACCGGCTATCGGCCGCAGTTTTACTTCCGCACGACGGACGTGACCGGCGACGTGAAGCTGCCGCAGGGCGTGGAGATGGTGATGCCGGGCGACAACGTAAGCTGCGAAGTCAGCTTGATCACCCCGGTGGCTTTGGAGAAGGGCTTGCGCTTCGCCATTCGCGAAGGCGGCCACACCGTGGGAGCAGGAGCAGTAACGGAAATTATCGAATAAGAACGTCGCGGAGACCGGGGAGCAGTCGCTATGAACAAACAGGAGCAGCACAACTATTCGCTGTTGCGGGACGATTTAAAGGCGTTAGGCGGGCAGTTGAAGAGCTGGGGGCAGGCGTGGGGACTGAAGGTAAAGACCACGCCAGCAGAGTTGCACGGAGAGGGCCTGCAGATTTGGAAGGGCCATCAGTTGCTCCGCTTGACGATTTGCAGTCCGAAGGAAATGGGCCCGGAAGCGGAGCGCGATTCTGCCTGGGGAATCAAAATCCAGGAGGCGCTCACGGGTGCCGAAGAGCGGCTTGGACGATGGCCCGGCGGATGGTGCCGTTACGATGACGCAAATCACCGCTGGGAAGAAACGCAAGTTTGGCAGTTTGCGGAATCCGTAGTGCGCCGGTTCCTGAACTTGGGTGATCAGGCGAAATCGGCGATTGCTTAGGAGCTTTTGGGGATGCGCGAAACGATTACATTGCAGTGCGGCGAATGCAAAAACCGCAACTACACCACGACGAAGAACAAGAAGAAGCACAGCGAGCGTCTGGAAACGAAGAAATTCTGTAATACGTGCCGCAAGCAGACGGCGCACAAAGAAGTGAAGTAGTTTTCTTCTGGAGGGTTTGGAGGGTAGACCGGATTTGAATTCAGGGGAGTCGTCCAACGGTCAGGACTCCGGTCTCCAAAACCGGGTATGGGGGTTCGAATCCCTCCTCCCCTGCCAGAGTTGCGCGTTCCTCAAAAACGGAACGCAGCAGTAGCAGGCGGCAGCGAATGGCTGGCGCAGGAAGTGAATAGAGGGAAAGATGGCCACGCAGGCAGTAAAAGTAAAGAACGGCGAATCAGGGAACGCCATTACCGAAGCAGCGTCGGGAGTGGGTGAAAAGGTTACCAGCTCGCTCGCAAACGCGCGGGAGTTCCTCCACGAGACTCGTTTGGAAATGAAGCAGGTGACCTGGCCCACGCGTGAGGACGTGGTCTCAACGACCTGGGTCGTCGTGGTTACCGTGGCTTTTTTTGGGGTCTTTCTCTGGCTGGTGGATCTGGGTGTTCAACGCGCTGTGCAGGCGATTTTCAAGAAGTTTGGTGTGTGAAGGGGAAGAGCAGCCGATGGGAATGCAGTGGTACATCATCCATACCTACTCGGGCTTTGAAAAGAAAGTGAAAGAGAGCCTGGAGAGCCGCGTGGCGGCTTTCAATCTCCAGGACAAAATTGGCCGCGTGATGATTCCCATGGAGGAAGTCGTCGAGGTGCGTGGCGGGAAGAAAGTCGTTTCGCCGCGCATGTCTTATCCCGGCTACGTGTTGGTGGAAATGGATCTCGACGAGAATACCTGGCACATTGTGCGCTCGACGCCGCGCGTCACTGGCTTTGTGGGTTCGGCCACGTCGCCTTCGCCGCTGAGCGATGCGGAAGTCGACGCCATCATCAACCGCGTGCACGTGCCGACGGACCGGCCGAAGCCCAAAGTGGTTTTCGAGCGCAACGAGCAGGTGCGCATCGTCGACGGCCCCTTCGCGAATTTCAATGGCAGCGTTGAAGAGATCGACAACGATCACAGCCGCCTGAAAGTTTCGGTCACCATTTTTGGCCGCTCCACGCCGGTGGAGCTGGATTTCGCCAGCGTGGAAAAGCTCGGTTGAGCTTGGCGACTGAGCGGGAAATAACGAAAGTAAGGATTGGGGTAGGAACATGGCAAAGAAGGTTCAGACCACGATTAAGTTGCAGTTACCCGCGGGTAAGGCCACGCCGGCGCCTCCGGTGGGCACGGCGCTAGGCCCGCACGGCCTGAACATCATGGATTTCTGCAAGCAGTTCAACGCCAAGACGGCAAAAGAGCCCGACGGGATGATTTTCCCGGTGCTCGTGACCGTGTACAGCGACCGCACGTTCACCTTCATTTTGAAGACGCCGCCGGCGTCGGTGCTCCTGAAGCGTGCCGCCAACATCGCCAAGGGTTCCGCCGAGCCGAACCGCAACAAAGTCGGCAAGGTGACCAAGAAGCAAGTGGAAGAGATTGCCAAGATCAAGCTGGTCGACCTCAACACCACCAATCTCGAGTCCGCGGTGCGCACCGTGATGGGCACGGCGCGCAACATGGGCCTGGAAGTCGTGGAAGCCTAGGAAGTTCCAGGCGCCAGCGGCCGAACGAGGTAGCCAATGAAGAAGTCAGGAAAGCACGTGGAGAATGCGCGCAGGAAGGTGGAAGCGCGCCCGTACAAGCTCGGCGATGCCGCCGAGCTCTTGAAGAAGCTGCATCACACGAAGTTCAACGAAACCGTGGAGCTGGCCATCAATCTGGGCGTGGACCCCAAGCACTCCGACCAGGTGGTGCGCGGAACCGTGGGCCTGCCCAACGGGCTCGGCAAAACCGTCCGCGTGCTGGTGATTGCGGGCGGCGAAAAGGTCCGCGAGGCCCAGGATGCCGGCGCGGATTTCGTGGGCGGCGATGACGTTGTGCAGAAAATCATGGAAGGCTGGACGGATTTCGACGCCGTAATCGCCACGCCGGACATGATGCGTTCTGCCGGAAAACTCGGCAAAGTGCTCGGCCCGCGCGGCCTAATGCCCAATCCCAAGACCGGCACGGTCACCTTTGAAGTAGCCAAGGCCATCAAGGAAGTGAAAGCGGGCAAAGTGGAATTTCGCGTCGATAAAGCAGGCATCGTGCATTGCGCGATCGGCAAAGTTCAGTTTGACGCGCCCAAGCTGGTAGCCAACGCCCACGCGGTTCTCGAAGCCGTGGTGAAGGCCAAGCCCGCTGCAGCGAAGGGCAAGTACGTCAAGAAAATTACACTGACCTCGACGATGGGGCCGGGCATCACCATCGACTTGGCCGAAGCGGAGGCGCTGGCAACAGCCGCTTAACCGGCGCTGGAGCGCAGCGGAGCGAATTCATGAAGAAGCGCAGCGAAAAACAAGCAGACCTCGACAAGCTGAAGTCGGAGCTTGCCAGGGTCTCAACCGTGATTCTCACCACCTTCCAGGGCATCAAGGTGGATGAGGACACCAAGCTTCGCCGGGCCGTGCAGGCCGCCGGCGGCAAGTACAAGGTGGTCAAGAACACGCTGGCGGAGCGCGCCGGAGCGGGCACGCCCGCCGAGAACCTGCTCAGGAACCTGAGCGGCACGAATTCCATCGCTTACACCGAAGCCGATCCGGTGGCGCTCGCGAAAGCGATTACCAGGGTTGCCAAAGACGTTCCGGCATTTCAGTTCAAGTCCGGTGTGGTGGAAGGGCGCGTGGTGTCCATCGCGGACATCAGGCAGCTCGCCAACCTGCCATCGAAGGACGAGCTCATCAGCAAGATCATGTTCCTGCTGAATGCTCCGGCGCAGCGCATTGCGGTGGCGCTGAACGCCTTGCCGCGCAACCTCGCGGTGACCGTCAACGAAGCCATTAAGGCCAACAAGTTTGGGTCCGGCGGAAGCAGCGCAGCAGCTGCTCCCGAAGCGGCCCAGTAAGTTCAATTTATAGATTTGAGAGGAGAGGAAAGAGTCATGGCGAAAGTCGATACGATCCTGGAGGAAATCAAGGGGCTGACGTTGCTCGAGGCGTCCGAACTGGTGAAGAAGATGGAAGAAGCCTTCGGCGTCTCCGCGGCTGCGGCGACCGTAGTCGCGGCGGGCGGCGGTGGAGCAGCGGCGGCTGGCGGTGCTGCACCGGCGGAAGAGAAGACGGAATTCACCGTCGTGCTCACCGAAGTGGGCGGCAACAAAATCAATGTCATCAAGGCGGTCCGCGAAGTCACCAGCCTGGGCCTGAAAGAAGCCAAGGACCTGGTGGATGGCGCGCCCAAGACCGTCAAGGAAGGCGTGAACAAGGACGAAGCCGCGGCGATCAAAAAGAAGTTCGAGGAAGCTGGGGCCAAGGTGGAGATCAAGTAGTAGTTTCGCCTTCGATCAAGTTTCCGGACCGGCGCGGCTTTTCGGGCGAGGGGCCGTGCCAGAGGGCATCCGCTACGCACGTTGAGGCTGGGTATTACAACAACTCCAAGCGTTCACCCGAGAACGCCGCTAGTCGTTTGCGCGCAGACCTCGGGCAAGTCTTCGCGCGCGGCGGCTATGTGTCTGCTCCCAGTATTTCCGCACGTTGCCCGAAAGGGATAAGGTAGATCACGCATGCCGAATAGCAATCAGCACGCCAGGGAACATCAGCGGCTGGATTTTGCGAAAATCCAGGGCTCGATCCAGATTCCCAACCTGATTGAAGTCCAGATGAAGTCCTACCAGCGCTTCCTGCAGATGGATCTGCTGCCGAGCGAGCGCGAGGACGGCGGCCTTCAGTCGGTGTTCACCTCCGTGTTTCCGATCAAGGACTTCCGCGAAATGTCGCAACTCGAATTCGTGGACTACTCGATCGGCAACTGGGAGTGCAAGTGCGGCAACCTGAAGGGCCTGCATCACTTGCGCGCCACCTGCCGCAATTGCGGCGCTTCCGTCGTCACCAATCCGTACCAGACCGGCGACGTCATCTGCCACAAGTGCGGCACGTCGGTGGCCATGCAGTTGAAGTACGACGTGAACGAATGCCAGGAGCGCGGCATGACCTACTCCGCGCCTCTGCGCGTCACCATTCGCCTAACCATTTACGACAAGGATCCCGACTCCGGCGCCAAGACCATCCGCGACATCAAGGAGCAGGAAGTTTTCTATGGCGACATTCCGCTGATGACCGAGAACGGCACCTTCATCATCAACGGCACCGAGCGCGTCATCGTTTCCCAGTTGCACCGTTCGCCCGGTGTATTCTTCGAGAGCGCCAACAACCGCACCTACTTCCTCGGAAAGATCATTCCCTACCGCGGCTCCTGGGTGGAGTTCGAGTACGACACCAAGAACATTCTGTACGTCCGCATCGACCGGAAGCGCAAATTCCTTGGCTCGATCTTCCTGCGCGCGCTGGGCATGAAGTCCAATGAAGAAATTCTGCGCACCTTCTATCAGGTCGAGCGCATTTCGCTGCGCGACAGCGAACTCTTCTGGAACGTTTCGCCGGGCATCGTGGATCGCAAACTGGCCCACGAGATCCGCAATCCCAAGTCCGACGATGTGATTGTCGGCGCACACAAGCGCATTACCGAAACCCTCTTCAAGGAACTCATCAAGGCCAGAATTTCGCAGGTCCGCGCCTCTCTGCAGGACCTCGAAGGCGCCTACAGCGTCGCCGACGTGGTGAACCGCCAGACCGGCGAAATCATGCTCGAAGCCAATAAGCCGCTCACCGCAGACCTCTGGCAGGCCTTTGCCGAAGCCGGCATCACCGAGGCCGACGTGTTCTTCCCCGAACGCGACGACATCGGCTTGGTGCTCTCGCGCACACTCGATAAGGACGCGATTCGCTCCTCGAAGGAAGCGCTCATCGAAATCTACCGCAAGCTCCGTCCCGGCGATCCGCCAACGCTCGAAACGGCCACCAATCTTTTCCGCGGCATGTTCTTTGATCCGCGCAAGTACGATTTCAGCCGGGTCGGCCGCCTCAAATTCAACATCAAGATGGGGCTGGACACGCCGCTGGACAATCGCACGCTGGATACGCCGGACTTCGTCGCGGCCATCAAGTATCTCTTCAAGCTGCGCAAGAACATCGGCTTGGTCGACGACATCGACCACCTTGGCAACCGCCGCGTCCGCGCCGTCGGCGAGCTGCTCGAAAACCAGTTCCGCATCGGCCTGGTCCGCATGGAGCGCGCCATCAAGGAAAAGATGAGCGTGTATCAGGAAATGTCCACCGCCATGCCGCACGACCTGGTCAACGCCAAGCCGGTGATGGCCGCGATTCGCGAGTTCTTCGGCTCTTCGCAGCTTAGCCAGTTCATGGACCAGACCAACCCGCTCAGCGAAATCACGCACAAGCGCCGCCTCTCGGCACTTGGGCCGGGCGGCCTCTCGCGGGAGCGCGCGGGGTTCGAAGTCCGCGACGTGCACCCGACGCACTACGGCCGCATCTGCCCGATTGAAACCCCCGAAGGTCCGAACATCGGTCTCATCAGCTCCTTGAGCTGTTTCGCGCGCATCAATGATTACGGCTTCATCGAATCGCCCTACCGCAAGGTTAAGGGCGGCCGCATCATCGACTACGTGCAGATCGTCAATGCTGGTGACAGCGAATTCAAAGCCGGTGAAATCGTCGAGCGCGACAAAGTCGAAGAGCTCAACGAAGAGCTGAAGCGGCGCAAAGTCGTCTACGAACCGTACTGCTTCTATCTTTCCGCTTGGGAAGAAGACAAGTACGTCATCGCGCAGGCCAACGTGGCGCTTGATGAAAAGCAGCGCATCACTACCGAACTCGTCAACTGCCGCCAGGCCGGGAACTTCGTGCTGAAGCATCGCGACGAAGTGGACTACGTCGACGTTTCCCCGAAGCAGCTCGTCTCCGTGGCCGCCAGCCTGATTCCGTTCCTCGAGAACGACGACGCCAACCGCGCGCTGATGGGCTCGAACATGCAGCGCCAGGCTGTGCCGCTGATCAAGGGCGAAGCGCCGCTGGTTGGCACCGGCATGGAGCGCGTCACCGCGCGCGATTCCGGCGCGGTCGTGCTCTGCCGCCGCGAAGGCATCGTCGATCAAGTCGACTCCGAGCGCATCATCGTGCGCGTCGAGTCCGATCACTCCGGGGTTCTCAGCCGCGAAGTAGGCGCGGACATCTATCAGCTCATCAAATTCAAGCGTTCGAACCAGAACACCTGCATCAACCAGAAACCTTTGGTTCGCGTCGGCGACCGCGTCAAGAAAGGCCAGGTGCTTGCCGACGGCCCGTGCACGGACCGCGGCGAACTGGCTCTGGGACGCAACGTCCTCGTGGCCTTCCTGCCGTGGCGCGGATACAACTTCGAAGACGCCATCCTCGTCAGCGAGAAGCTGGTGAAGGACGATTACTACACTTCGATCCACATCGAAGAGTACGAAATCGAAGCGCGCGACACAAAGCTTGGCCCGGAAGAAGTTACGCGCGACATTCCCAACATCGGCGAATCGTTCCTGCGCAACCTCGACGAAAGCGGCGTTATCCGCATCGGCGCGGTCATCAAGCCGGGCGATATTCTGGTCGGCAAGGTCACGCCCAAGGGCGAGACTACGCTCACTCCGGAAGAAAAATTGCTCCGCGCCATCTTCGGCGAAAAAGCCGGCGACGTGCGCGACGCTTCGCTCTACTGCCCGCCGGGCATCGAAGGCACCATCGTGGACGTCAAGATCTTCACCCGCAAGGGCGGAGAAAAAGACGAGCGCCACAAGGCCATTGAAGCCACGCAGGTCTTCAAGCTGGAGAAGAACCTCGCGGACGAGATCCGCATCCTCACCGACGAGCGCCTCAAGCGCCTTTCCGATCTCCTGGGCGGCAAAGTCTTGCAAGCCGACCTGCACGACGAAAAGACCAACAAGCGCTTGCTGAACAAAGGCGCAGAGTTGACGCGCGAGCTCATCGAAAAAATCTCCACGCGCAACCTCAAGCGCCTGAAACTCAACGAAAAGGATCCGCTGCTCATCGAGAAGATCGAAGAAATCGAAGAGATGACTTCGCGCCAGATCGATGTGCTGCGCAAGATCACCGAAGAGCGCAAGGAAAAGCTCAAGAAGGGCGACGAACTGCCCCCGGGCGTCATTAAGCTGGTCAAGGTCTACATCGCCATGAAGCGCAAGCTCTCCATCGGCGACAAGCTGGCTGGCCGCCATGGCAACAAGGGCGTCATCGCCCGCATCGTGCCGCAGGAAGACATGCCATACCTCCCCGACGGTACGCCCGTGGAAATCGTGCTCAACCCCCTCGGCGTTCCTTCGCGTATGAACGTCGGCCAGATTCTCGAGACGCACCTCGGCTGGGCTTCCAAGGAACTGGGCAACAGCCTAAAACGCTTGTTCAGCAAGGAAGTCAAGGCCGAAGCCCTGCGCCGCTGGTTCCGGGAAGTTTTCGGCGAAACCGCGATCTGGAAGTCGCTCTCGAAGCTCGAGGACGACGAGTTGATCGAATACGCCGAAGGCTTCAAGGACGGCATCCCCTTTGCCACGCCGGTGTTTGACGGCGCGCGCGAGCCGGATATCCGCCACTTGCTGGAAGTCGCGGGCTTGCCGAACCTCGGCAAGATCAACCTTTTCGACGGCATGACCGGCGACCAGTTCGACCAGCCGGTTACGGTCGGCTACATCTACATGCTCAAGCTCTCGCATCTGGTCGATGACAAGATTCACGCGCGCTCCATCGGCCCGTATTCGCTCATCACCCAGCAGCCGCTCGGTGGCAAAGCGCAGTTCGGCGGCCAGCGCTTCGGCGAAATGGAAGTCTGGGCGCTCGAAGCTTACGGCGCCGCGCACATCCTGCAGGAGTTGCTCACGGCGAAGTCCGACGACGTCTATGGCCGCGCCAAGATTTACGAGGCCATTGTCAAGGGTGAGCCGGGCATCGAGCCGGGCGTGCCGGAGTCGTTCAACGTGCTGGTGCGCGAGTTGCAGTCGCTCTGTCTCGACGTCGAGTTGATGAAGCGGCAGAAGCCGCCCGTGGAGAAGGCCGCGGACTAGAGAAAATTGCCTTTGTAGGGGCGCAACAGGTTGCGCCCCAGATGGGCAACCGAGTTTTATCTGCAGTTTTCGTAGTCGGGTTCTCAGCCGTCCTCGGTGAGCATCCAGAAAGATGCGAACCGGGACGCGGCCCTGGCGAAAGCCGGGGAGGGAGGAAACAACCTTGTATCGCAGCAGCCCCTATGATCGCGCCAGCCTGATTGCCGATTTCGATTCCATCCGCATCAGTCTGGCAAGTCCGGAAAAAATTCGTTCGTGGTCCCACGGCGAAGTCACCAAGCCGGAGACCATCAATTACCGCACGTTTAAGCCCGAGCGTGACGGCCTGTTTTGCGCGAAGATTTTCGGCCCCGTCACCGACTGGGAATGTCTGTGCGGCAAGTACAAGCGCATGAAGCATCGCGGCGTGATTTGCGACAAGTGCGGGGTGGAAGTCACGCTCAGCAAAGTCCGCCGCGAGCGTCTGGGCCACATCGAGCTAGCTTCACCCTGCTCGCACGTGTGGTTCTTTAAGGGCTTGCCCAGCCGCATCGGCTATTTGCTGGACATTTCCATGCGCGACCTCGAGCGCATCCTGTACTTCGAGGCCTTCGTCGTCGTGGATCCCGGTGAAGTCGCCGTTCTTCGCGAGCGCGAAGTTCTGCCGGAAGAAAAGTATCGCGAACTCCAGAAGGAATATCTCGGGCAGTTTACCGCCAAGATGGGCGCGGAAGCCATTAAGGACCTGCTCCGCCGCGTGGAAGTCGACAAGCTCGCTGACGAGCTCCGCGAAAAAATGAAGGCCGATCCTTCGCTGCAAAAGCGCATTAAGTACGCCAAGCGCCTGAAAGTTTTGGAGGCCTTCCGTAAGAGCGGCAACAAGCCCGAGTGGATGATTCTCGACGTCATCCCGGTGCTGCCGCCGGAGTTGCGCCCGCTCGTGCCTCTCGACGGCGGACGCTTTGCCACCTCCGACCTCAACGATCTCTACCGCCGCGTCATCAACCGCAACAATCGCCTGAAGAAGCTCATGGAATTGCACGCTCCCGATGTCATCGTGCGCAACGAAAAGCGCATGCTCCAGGAAGCCGTGGACGCCCTCTTTGACAACGGCCGCCGCGGCCGCGTGCTGCGCGGCACGAACAACCGCCCGCTCAAGTCCCTTTCCGACACGCTCAAGGGCAAGCAGGGCCGTTTCCGTCAGAACCTGCTGGGCAAGCGCGTGGACTACTCCGGCCGCTCGGTCATCGTTGTCGGTCCCGAGCTGAAGCTCAACCAGTGCGGTCTGCCGAAGAAAATGGCGCTCGAGCTCTTCAAACCCTTCATCTATCACAAGCTCGAAGCCCAGGGCCACTGCACCACCATCAAGCAAGCCAAAGAAATGGTGGAGCAGCAGGAGTCCGTGGTTTGGGACATCCTGGAAGACGTCATTCGCGAGCATCCCGTGCTGCTCAACCGCGCTCCGACGCTGCACCGCCTTGGCATTCAGGCGTTCGAGCCGACGCTCGTTGAAGGCAAGGCCATCCGCATTCACCCGCTGGTCTGCATCGCGTTCAACGCGGACTTTGACGGTGACCAGATGGCCGTGCACATTCCGCTTTCGCCCGAATCGCAGGTCGAAGCGTCCGTGCTGATGCTCAGCTCGCGCAACATTCTTTCTCCCGCGCACGGCTTGCCGCTCGCTGTGCCGTCGCAGGACATGGTGCTTGGCATCTATTACCTGACCAAGTCCAAGCCCGGCGCCAAGGGCGAAGGCCGCGTCTTCGGTTCCACCGAAGACGTTATCCTTGCGCTCGAAGCTGGCGAAGTGGAGCTGCTCACCCCGATTCGCTTGCGCTACACCGGTGAAGTCATTGACCTCACCACCGCCTACGACAATCAGGACGTGACACACACCGAGCCGGTGAAAATGGAGCGTCAATTCATTCAGACCACCGTTGGCCGCGTCATCTTCAATTCGCACTTGCCGGAGAAATTCCCCTTCGTGAACGGTCTGCTCAAGAAGAAGGGCATTCAGCAGCTCGTCTATTACGCCTATTTGCGGTTTGGCTTGACCGACACCGTTGTCTTGCTCGACCACCTCAAGGCGCTCGGCTTTACCTACGCTACGCGCTCGGGCATCTCCATCGGCATCGACGACATGTTTATTCCGGGCGACAAGTACAAGCTTGTCGACACCGCCGAAAAAGAGGGCGTCAAGGTCCAGCAGCAGTACCTCGACGGCGCGATCACCAACGGCGAACGCTACAACAAAGTCATCGCTATCTGGGGCGACGTCACCGAAAAAGTTGCCGATGAAATGTTCAAGGCGCTCGAGGGCCAGGACAAGGAAGGCAGCATCAACCCGGTCTATGTCATGGCCGACTCCGGCGCTCGCGGTTCGAAACAGCAGATCCGCCAGCTCTCCGGAATGCGCGGCTTGATGGCCAAGCCCTCCGGCGAAGTCATCGAGACGCCCATCACTTCCAACTTCCGAGAAGGCCTCACCGTGCTGGAATACTTCATCTCCACGCACGGCGCGCGGAAAGGTCTTGCCGACACGGCTCTGAAGACCGCCGACTCCGGCTACCTGACTCGCCGGCTTGTCGACGTCGCACAGGACGTCATCATCAACGAATTCGACTGCGGCACCTCCGATGGGATTTACGTCGAGCCCATCATCGAAGCGGGTGTGGAAGTTGAGCCGCTCCGCGACCGCGTCGTGGGCCGCGTTTCTCTCGATAAGATCAAAGACTTCGAGGGCAGCGTCATCGTCGACGTGAACCAGGAAATCAACGAAGAGCTGGCCAACGCCATCCAGGCCGCGGGCATCGACCGCGTGCGCATCCGTTCCGTGCTCACTTGCGAGTCGCGCCGCGGTGTTTGCGCGCTGTGCTATGGCCGCAACCTCGCCACCGGCCGCATGGTCGAGCTTGGCGAAGCCGTCGGCGTTATCGCCGCGCAGTCCATCGGTGAACCCGGGACGCAGCTCACCATGCGCACGTTCCACATCGGTGGAACCGCCACGCGTGTTTCCGAGCGTTCCACGCTCGAAGCCCGCAACAACGGCGTCGTCAAGTTCGTGGACCTCAAACACGTCGAAGGCCGCGGCGGCACGCTCATTGCCATGAATCGTTCCGGCCTCATCGCCATCGTCGATGAAAAGAGCCGCGAGAAGGAGCGCTACCACGTCGTTTACGGCGCGCGCCT
>QHYJ01000158.1:40144-42518 GCA_003223255.1 Acidobacteriota bacterium
CAGGCCGGCGACGTGCTCGCGAAGATTCCGCGCGAAACCACCAAGACCAAAGACATCACCGGCGGTCTCCCGCGCGTGGTTGAACTCTTCGAGACTCGTAAGCCCAAGGATCCCGCCGTCATCAGCGAAATCGACGGCGCGGTCCGTTACGGCGAAATCGCCAAGGGCATGCGCAAAATCTACGTCGAAAGCGAGGATGGCAAAACCACCAAGGAATACGCCATCCCTCGCGGCGTGCACATCAACGTTCAGGAAGGCGACCACGTAAAGGCCGGCGAGGCCCTGATTGACGGGCCGCTCAACCTTCATGACCTCCTCGCCGTTCTCGGCGAAAAGTTCACCCAGGCTTATCTCGTCAACGCCATTCAGGAGGTTTACCGCCTCCAAGGCGTCAACATCGACGACAAGCAGATCGAGACCATCTCGCGGCAGATGATGCGCTGGGTTAAGGTCGAAGACGTCGGCGACACCAACTTCCTCCTCGAGGAGCAGGTCGACAAGTTCCGCTTCCGCGAAGAAAACGACGAAGCCATCAAGCGCGGTGGCCGTCCGGCTACCGGACGCCCGCTGCTGCTGGGCATCACCAAGGCGTCGCTCTCGACCGATTCGTTCATCTCGGCCGCCAGCTTCCAGGAAACCACGCGCGTGCTCACCGAAGCCGCCGTCGCCGGGAAGGTGGACTATCTCCGCGGCCTCAAGGAAAACGTAATCATGGGCCGCCTCATTCCTGCGGGAACGGGTCTCGAGCATTACCGCAACATTCAGTTGTTGACGGAAATGCCCGCGCCTGCTCCGGTCGAGGAAATTCCGGAAGCCGCCGAGCTCACCGCCGAAGAAGCAGCTGCGCTCGACTTCCTCCAGAAAGACGCCGAAGCCGACGCCGCCACCGAGGGCTAAGAGCGGCCCTCTAGCTAGCTAAGCTAGCTTAGCTAAGCTAGGAAAACTTGGGTTTTTCGTCAAGGCAGGGCCCCCCAGGGCACGACTTTAGTCGCGCCGAACCGGGCCATGCCCGGCGAGTAGCTAAGCTAGGCGGCTTCAGCCGCTGAGAGCTTTTTCCCGGACCTGCCGCGGAGAGTTTCGTCTTTACTCTCTCTCCATAACCGCGAGGTTCGCGGCCAACCAACGTTTGACAAATTCCCGGGGGTCCGGCCGCCAGGGGCAGGGCGCCGTTTCAGTTTCAGGACATTTGGTGAGCTTTCGGCAAGGTTGCTTGGCTTCGTGCAGGCAAGGTTGTTAAGGTCGGTCTGCTCAACTGGACTAGCCCCAATACTGTTCACTTAAGAAAATATAGAGTATTCTGTCTGGCAGGAGGACAGAATAGCGCCATGGCTCGCACTCTTGCCAGTTTGCCCGCCGGAAGCCGAGTCACGGATTACATCAGCCTTGGGGTGGTCAGCCGAGCGATTCCTCGGGAGAAAATCGATTCGATTTTGGCTTCGACTGGTAAGGCCAGCGTCCGGCAAAGAGAACTGCCAGCGCATCTGGTGGTGTACTACGTGATCGCGCTGGCGCTGTACATGCAATCTTCCTATCGGGAAGTGCTGCGCTGCTTGCTGGAAGGCATCCAGTGGCTGACCAAGCCCGAGGAAACCGTGCGGGCCACCGGCAAGAGCGGCATTTCGCAAGCGCGCTCCCGTCTGGGCGCGGAACCCTTGCGGCGACTGTATGAGCAAGTAGTTGTACCGATCGCTTCGGAGAAGACGCGCGGGGCGCGGTATCGAACTTGGCGACTGATTAGCCTGGACGGCAGCACCTTGGATGTGGCCGACACCGAGGAGAACGAAAACGAGTTTGGGCGTCCCTCCGCCAGCCGGGGCTCGAGTGCTTATCCGCAGTTGCGCTTCGTCGCGCTTTTGGAGAATGGCACGCATGTGTTGCTGGGTGGCCGGATGGGAAGCTACGCCACCGGCGAGATCACTCTGGCCAAGGAGGTGGTTCCCCAACTAAAGCCCGGGATGCTGTGTTTGGCGGACCGACTTTTCTTTGGTTTCACGCTGTGGACCAAAGCCCAGGCTAGCGGTTGCGACTTGCTCTGGCGAGTGCGCAAGCACCTGCGACTTGAGGTACACGAGCGATTGAGCGATGGTTCTTATCTCAGCGCCATCTATCTTTCCCAAAAGGATGCGCGGCACAAAACGAAAGGCGTACGAGTTCGTGTCATTGACTATCAGCTTCAAGGCATACCCGACGCCGAACCGATCTACCGGCTGGTGACTAGCATCCATGATCCGCTCCGGGCGCCGGCCGAAGAACTGGCCGCGCTCTATCACGAGAGGTGGGAGATAGAAAACACGTTTGACGAATTGAAGACCCATCTCCGGGGGCGTCAGATCGTGCTGCGCAGCAAAACCCCGGAACTGGTACGGCAGGAGTT
>QHYJ01000159.1 GCA_003223255.1 Acidobacteriota bacterium
CTCATCTGCATGGAGGAATCGAGTTGGATGACCGGCCAGATCTTCTACGTGGATGGAGGCGCTTCGATTATGGACACCGTATTCCCGTTGGAAATACAGGGAGCCGCATGAATACCCGGCGCGCGTGTGCAGGAAGGCCCCGAAATTAAAGGCATGGCACCAGGCAAAATGATTTATGAAGGGCCTCCAAGAAAATGAGTCCGACGGACTTGTGCTCCTGGGGCCACTCGTCATGTAGTGGGGTACGCGTAGAAGGACCTCCTTTGCCGCCGACTGACTTCACCTCTCGTGATTTTGCCCGTATCAAGGCGCACTCTGAAATGATTCACTCGGACGTATAACAGCGATTGTGGACAGGTGAAATTGCTGGGCAAAGGCGTTATCGGGCTGGCGGAGCCTTCTTGGTCCTCAGATACCAGGCGCCTAGCCCGAATATCATGACGGCAGTCCACGGTCTAAGATGGTCCACAAAATAACCGGCAAAACTGCGCCATCCATAGTCACTTGGACGAGGAACTCGCTCCCAATACCAGACGCTTTCGTACAACGCTCGCACTGGCCCAGAATGTGGGCTGCACCACCAGTAACCAAGCGAAGTGAGAGCCTCCATGCAGAAAGCCAAGGCTGCCAGCGCAACGAAATGGAGGAAACGCTTGCGAGTCTTCTCGGTGGACTGAAGCATCTGGAATTTGGCTTCAAAGGTAGAAACAAAAACAAGGCCCAGACCTATCAGAGGCAGCCAATACAGCATGCGGCCCAGCTCGTAGTTGCCAACACCAATGTCAGTGTCGGTGGGCAAGGTCAACAACCGCCAAAGCGATGCCAACATTTCCGCCGCAAGAGCCAGCACGAAGAGCTTTTTCGTCAGCGCCTTGTTCACGACAAAATTGTTCTGTTCGGCATGCTAGTCCACAAGCCGACTCCGCTCGCAACATATCGTTTTCACGGAAGTCGAGCAAGTCTTGGTAAACGCGCTAATCGTCGAAGTGGAATCCAGCTGGAAAGCGGACTGGGAACTTGTCCGGTTTCGCGAACTTACCAGGCTTTGCTCGCTGCCACCGTTCAGAAGTGAAGTTTACCGAATGAAGAAAGTTTGTTGTTGCGGCTGATGCAAAAGCGCCTCCGCGATGGACACTAGAACATTCGCTTCCGAAAACGGCGAAGCCTCTGCGGTCGCCCAGGAAAGCGCCAGTTGTGCGTGTCCTTTCTCCGCCGCACAGAAGGCGATGTCCACAAGCGCAGCGGTGCGTTGTGGCCCATTGGCGATTTCTTCCACGGCGGCGTGGGCGCCTTCCCAATCCTTAGCTGCCGCTCGCGCGTGAGCCTTCGACGCCAACAACATCCCGCGCAGGTTCTCGTCCTGGACCGTGTCTGCCACCTCCAGTCCGATATGGATTGCTTCTTCCGCTTCGCCGGTTTTGCCGCTCGCCAACATCAGCTGTGATGTTCCCATAGCCGCTTGGGCACGTTGGTAGAGCGGCTTAACGCTGCGCAACGAATCGATCGCTGCCCGAGCTTGCTCCCCTGTGAGAGTTGGTTGCTGGTTTTGGACGAGTTGCCGCCAATGGATTGGTGTGGTCTCTAACCTGGAATCCGCCGCGCTTCCTTCATCGCTTGACGAATCTTCCTCGTTTTGTTCCTCGTTCCCTGCTGACCCAGTGGAAGGAACTAGCCTTTCGCGAAATTCGGCGATCTCGTTTTGCAGAACCCTCGGCCGTCCCTCGTCTTCGTCTTGCAGATAGCGAGTCGTCTCGAACCTGCAAGCCTGGTCCGCTTCCGGTATTCCAGCTTCTGCCAATCGCAAAGTCTTCACGGCTTCGGCCGATTCGCCGATGCTTTCCTGCTCCTTTGCGATCTGGGCCAGCACGCCCAACGCGCAATCGGGCGTTACCTCGTTCGAGTTTATCAGGCTCGCCGCGGCCGCTGCGGCACGCCGCAAGAGTTGCGACGCCTCACTACGTTTTCCTGCGTGCTTTTGTTCCTTGGCCACTTCCACTAATGCTTGCACAGACTCGACTCGTCCGGCTGCAATGAGCGCCGCCGTTCGCATCGCCCCGTCCAAGTCGTATGACTTTGCTTGGGCCTGGACTATCAGCAGATAAGCCGCTGCATTGTCCGTCGCAGTTTCCAGCGCGGCCGCGATGTCCCCGCTGCGAAGCTGCGCGGAAACGATCTCCAGTTGAATTGCGTCACGTCCGTTCGCGGGCAGCAGTGTGAGGACATCCTGTGCTCCGGCTGCATCGCCTGCGGCAGCCAGCAGTGGAGCGATGCGCGCGAGGAGTTGGCGCGCCTCATCCTTGCGACGCAGGGGAAACACTGCACCGCGAGCCTCAGTCAGCGCGGCGAGTGCTTGTGCCTTCTCCTTTGGGGAGGATGAACGGGCGGGAGGCGCGGAGTCCTGTGCAGAGGCATTCATCATGGCGACGAGGAGAGAAATCAGGACTACGCGGTGGCGGCGACACATGTGTCCTCCCGCGACTATGTACGGTTACCAGTTCACTTTGTTGGACACCGCAAAGGCGAGGACAGTTCCCCTCAACACATGCGGTGTCGGAGAGTAGAGATGCAATGCACCACACAGAGGTTGACTGGCCGCTGAGAACAATGTTGTTGGGAACGGACCATCTAGCCTGCGACCTTCATGGTGCTCTTTCCGAACCAGATGTCCGGTTACGCGACTAATCGGGACTTTGACTAACTTGCTGCCCTATACTGGACTGAGATAGTGGGTTCTGCTCCAAAACGCTTTCCATTGGTACAAATGCATGGAAGTTGGCATCGAATTTCAATTGATTTGGCGCGATAACGACGTATTAAATCTGCGCGTTTTGGCTTGGAACGGCGACTTTGGAGGTGTCGCTGAGATTTACGAAGGGGTCGGCGACTTACACGTTGCTGCTTCCAATCTTCGTGGGTTTCCCAACAATCCCAGCGACCGACGCGAAATCGTCTTCGGGAATTTCGACAGAAAGTGCGCCGCCGATGGTGTGAGCATGAGGTTTCATTGTGTGGACGGTGCAGGACACGCTTATGTTGAAGCTAGCGTCGACTCAAACTATCAGAGAGGTGGCACAATTTAAACCGTGGTCCTTGCGATGCCTGTCGAAGCGGCGGCAGTCGATACATTTGTCCGCGAACTGGAACGGCTGGAATCAGAGCGTTCAGGGACTGCTCTTTTGAGAGGGAAAATAGTCAGTTAGCGGTTCCGCAAAAAATGAAACCAGACTTCGCCCAATACGGATTCTGCCACCAAGAGAATCTAATCATGGCCTACATCGGCGGCTCCCAAGCTCGTGGTGCAAAGCTTGGCGAGACCGATGACACTGACTGGTATGGACTCTATGTTCCGCCGCCCAATAAGGTTCTCGGGCTTGAACGTGAGGAGCATTTCGTCTTCACCACTGGCGGCAAACTCGGTGGCAATGGGCCATCCGATGTGGATGTTTGCCTTTACACATTGATGAAGTGGGCCGGGCTCGCGGCCAAGGGAAATCCTTCAGCTTTGCATTTTTTGTTTGCCCCCCTTGAGTTCACGACGGATACGTGGGAGCTGGTAGCGGCTCGGCCTGAATGAACTCTTCCTTGCAAAGGGCCACGTGAAGCCGTTTCTCGGATTCGCAGACGACCAGATGAAGCGATTGCTCGGTCAAAAAGGGCAGAAAAACGTTCACCGTGCTGAACTCGAAGAATTGCACGGGTACGACACCAAATATGCGATGCACGTCATCCGGC
The DNA here is from genome assembly GCA_003223255.1 of Acidobacteriota bacterium. Taxonomy (GTDB): domain Bacteria; phylum Acidobacteriota; class Terriglobia; order Acidiferrales; family UBA7541; genus Acidiferrum. Next base: position 3,733 of record QHYJ01000159.1, read on the forward strand.
TCTATGGAGAAGCTAAAGAGTTGATGGAGAACGGACGCATCACTCTACCCAGACCAAACAGGGACGAACTGATAGGAATTCGCAAGGGTAAGTATTCCCCTGACCAAAATTCAAGAACTCGGTCGGCAATTGGAAATAGAAGCCCTAGCTGCTCAGACAAGTTCTCCACTTCCGGACAGGGTGGACCGAGAGGCAATCAGCAATTTGCTGACAGACGTTCAGCTTCAACTTTGGAACGAGCCTTCACCAGGTCCTGATTAACGTTAGCAAACCGTCCATGTGGGTATTGGGCCGAACTTTTCCGGTTAGGCGACGCGAACCAGGACTATTGCGAGTTGATTCAGACTACATGGCTATGGGTGATAAGCCATCCAAACCACCAGCAGGGCCACAACGACGATACCGATTGCTGTACCAATGAGTCGGAGTTTACCGTGATTATTCTTGCTCAAGCGGGTCGCCTCTGTCGCCGCGTGATTCTCCATCTTTTTCGAAAACTCATTGGTCAATTGGGCAAGGCGATTCATGCGAATGCAGTCGGTCTCATCAGTAATACTTTCCTACGCAACGTATCAGCTTTTTGTCCTTCTGGTCCGGCAAGTTCCGGATTTTGGTCCAATATTCTTCTCGGACGTCCTCATCGATTTCAATCGTTCCGGAATAGAGTCTGTCGCCGCCCCGCCTCTTACAACCAGAAATCCAATATTGCACCCTCGTTTCCGAATCGGCGTAGTTTGCTTTGAAACCGCTTCCAGAAAGCGTATGAAAGCGGCGTCCCTGGTAGTACAGCGATTTACCGGACTTGGAAAAAGTAACCCGCCCGATTCGGGCCGGTCCACTAATTTCGTGGCCCTTGCATTCGATGTACATGATTCGGCTCTTCATGGTTTCTATCCGATTCAAGTATATATTTATTTCGAAGCCTCCGCGTCAAACACGCGACGGCCTGGTAAAACGCGCAAAACGAAAAAGTTGGTACTAGCAAGAATGTCGGCACAGATGCTTCTACCGACCTTCCGTTATCAGTCCGTTTTCACTAAACAAGAGGTTCTTCATGTGCTGCTTCTTGTGATGCCAGAGTTTCAATAGCATCCAGAGCACTCGATGGTTTATTGGTCGGGCTGCAGGACTCGATGACTTCTCTCTCGCGGACAACTTCAAATCTCCGTCTTTCGGCCAAATCCCTTGCGGTATTTCTTCCCCCGACTTCGGGAACCAAACATAGCAATAAGTCGATTGATTCATTCTGCAGACCGTACCCATGAGTAGGCCTCTCCCCTGTGTCATGCCTTCGTCGTACATCCGACGAATCCTCCTTTCATTGTCAGCAGGAATGGGCACTCGAACGTAGAGAAATCGCTTCCCGGTGAGCAGGATGTCTTCCGGCATTACCCACACAATATTTTCAGAGTAGTTGTTCGCCCTGAGGAAGGCACGGAAACGCGCCACAGCAGCATCGAAGCCCGGAGATTTAGTGGAGGCCATTTTTCTGTTCGGCGAAATCTTAGCATCGCTTGGCGCCAACGTCCCGAAACGCCGAAACCGTCCATATGGATTCAGACGCAAAACCTGACCGGGCAGTTGACCGATTTGCGTTTGAAATTTACCCAACCTTATGCAGCCGTGTCTGCCAGTCGAAGATAGTTCCGAAAAGGGCCGGCGGATCCCGATCGACGCCAAACTCGTCAATGTGAATCAGGCGAAACGAGCCAGATGTCCGGACGCGGGAAGTTGCTGTAATGTCGCTTTCAGGCGATTCCGGGAGGATCACGGGTAACGCTCGCATATTGGATTGTGGAACGGTTGCGGCGCGAACCCGCTGCCTCGCGAAGGTGTGTCTGATCTGAGACCCAACTCCACCAATCAAGATTGAGAGGACATCTTTGTTAAACAGAACGGGACAGCAGGGCAACGTGTACCAGGCTCGTCAGCACGGGAAGTGGAATCCACGCTCGTCGGCGTACGGCCGCTTTTGGATTGACGTCCCCAGTGGGG
>QHYJ01000157.1:0-6872 GCA_003223255.1 Acidobacteriota bacterium
AGGTAAGGGTATGCGTGTCTTGAGAAGCCGCCTCCTTCACGAGGCGGAGTATGTCACTTCTTTTGGCAATCTCAGAAGTTAACCTGAGTTACCTCCTGCGGACATTTCGCTCCCAGGCCGTACGGGATGTGGCTAGGCTGGCTAGGCCGGCATGTACTCTCGAGCCCGCAAGCAGTTAGAGAACTCGGATGAGGTACACGTCCATGCATTCGTTCTTGACGTGCACTTTTCCAGAACAACCGTTCGGGTACGCCATGTTGCTGTCGAACACGATGTACTTGCCGTCGCGGCTGATCGCCGCGCGGGGCGTCGCCCAGTAGCCTTCGGCGCTCCGCGAGCGGGCTTGAGCCAAGCGATAGACCGCGCCCCCGTCCACGCGCGCAAGAATGATCTCGTCTTCGTAGAGCAGCCAATTACCAGCAGATGGCGTCTGGAACCTTTCGTTGTTGCTGAAGAGTTCAGGCCCAGGTTTCCGTTCATCAAAAAATGAGAGCGCCGCCCAAGGCTGAACTTTGCTGCCGCGATAACTCACATGCCAGGCAGGCTGTTTGTCGAGTAAGCAAACAGCGGAGTTCATGTCATTTTGTTGCCTTACGTCGAGGCCCCATCCACTCGGGCAAGCATTTTTGAGAGGCTTTAGAGTCTGGGAGTTGTTTGCTGCGATGAATACGGGATTCCCAGCCAAGTCGTAACCCGTGTCGTAATGATTGGTCGCATCTTGCAAGTGGACCAGCGCGGTTCCGTTCCACAAGCGGACGCCTTCTTCCTTGCCCGGCCCGTCGCCAGCGAATTGGATGCTCAATTGATGGTTAGCCGCGAGCAGCAACTTGTGAACGCAGCCAGGCTGCGGCGCTTCGGTGATTTCGCCGTTGATTTTGCATGCGGTTGTGTAAGTCGAAGTCTTCTCTTGTTTGCTCAACGACCAAACGAAAACATCCATGGTGGCATCGGAATTTTTCCCAACCAGCGCGACATGGTCACCGTCCTGTGATAAGTCTGCCGCGTCCGGCAAGACAATTCCGTTGTATTCCCTGAATGTGTGGAGTACGACGTTCTTGACGGAGTTCCCGCTGATCGTCGCTTTGCGCAGGGTATTCCCTAGCGCGTAATAGAAGACATTTCCATCCGAAGCGTCCCATACGGGGTGCCCGTTACTCATGTTCGGCATCTTGTGTGCGGGAACCGCGACTTTTCCATCCAAATCCTTGACGCGCCATGCCCCGTTATTGGAATAAATCAGAATCCGTGTGTCAGTCGCGTTGACGGGAGAGAGTGTCGAATAATAATGAAGGAAACTCAGGTGGTCCCCACCAGGAACTTCTTCCCTGCTGCCGTCTGTGAGCCGTTTCACTGAACAGCCAAAGACTGGGTCCGCATAGCTTTCTCCGACGCTTGGGGGAGCGAACGAAGACCAGTCTGGCGGGATGTGAATCTCTCCATCGTCACGCTGTCCGCACAAGAGGACTTGTGTTTCGGGCTCCAGGGCGAGGCTCCGGGTTCGCGACAGGAAAAGCCTAGCGTTCCGACTTGCCACAGAATGGGCAGTGAATCCGACAATTGGAAAGGAACAAAGGATGGCTGTGAAAGATACGAAGCGTACTTTGATCCCCATGACGTTCCTTGAGCACGGTTGGCGACAGGCGCGGCGCGAGCCACTTTTCATCAAACCTGCTTCAGGACTTTTCTTCAATCTGGTAAACACCTGTGGCAGCAACGGAACAGCTACCGTCACGGAAGCCGTCATTCCTGAACGTCAAGTATCCTTGTGAAAGACAAATTCGTTGCAGCCCGACGAATGGGTCGTAACCATGCGAATTAATGTGAAACCACGGTTGTGAACAAACTCGAACACTTCTCCCGGTTTGCTAACTTCGAAAGGATACCCACCGACCCAGTCCACTACGTCTCGCCATGCAGACATTCCTCGACTGGAATTCCCAAAAACTTCTAGAGGCCGCCCGCACAGAGCGCCTTTCAAAATTCGCGACCAGTATTCCCAAACAAAACAGCATGCCGCCATGGGAGGCCTGACGACGCGTGGCGACCGAACGTACAGACTTTTTACGGCGGCCCAGCGGCGGCTCGCACCTCCCTGGTCGTTATAAAGGGCAATAAAAAGCGTCCCTCCGCTCGCGACCAGGTTTAAAGCGTTCTCCACCGCCCGCCACAACGCTCCGGTGTGATGAAGAACACCCCAGGAGTACACGATATCGAATTTGCCCAGCGACTCCAGGTAGGTGACATCCAGCACGGAACCTGCCTCGACCTTCCAATCAGGATCATCCGGGAAATAACGCTGGCGTAATTCCTTCGTGCAGGAAACGGATTGAGGGTCGTAATCGAAAGAATGCACTTTGGCGCCGAGACGGCGAGCCGCAAGGCTGAACAATCCGCTGCCCGATCCGATATCCAGGAAAGTGAGCCCGCGGAGATCGTTCACTTCGAGCATCGAACACAGACTCACTTCGGCCGCTGCAATGCGTTCCGGTGTCAGAAGCTTGAGAAAGCGCTGCCAGTTCTTGCCGAACTCGAAACGCTTGCTTTGTGCGGCCTCATGCACGGGCGTGCGTATGCTGATGGTGTCAGTCTCTGCGGTCACCGGAAACTCCCCACCTTTAACAAAACCGCTCCAACGCCGGCCCGTCAATCCGGTAAATCCCCTAAAAAAGCGGGGCGGCCGAGTTGGCCTCACCCCGCTCGCCCCTTCTTATTTACTGCTGCGATCGAACCTTGTGAAATGCCTGTTTATTTTATTTTGATGACGTAGACATCGATGCAGTTGGTGGCGGTCTGGAAGTTCGCCGGACAGCCACTGTGCGCATAGGCCATGTTGCTGTCAAACGCCAGGTACTTCCCGTCCCGGCTGATCGCTGCTTTCGGCGTCGCGTTGAAGTCTTCGTTGCTCCGCGAATACCCCCGCGCCAACCGGTACACGGAATTCGCGTTGTTGTTCGCGTCGATCCGCACCGCCATGATCTCGTCTTCATACAACAACCACGTGCTCGAACTCGGCGCGGCGTAGTTTGCCGAGTTGTCAAACCACTCCGGCCCCGAACTCCGCACATCGAAGAACGACAGCCCCACCCACGGCTGCTGCGCGTTCCCGCGATACCCTACGTGCCAACTCGGCGGATTGTCCAGCAGGCACACCGCCGATGCCGGATTGTAGATCTGCCGCACATCCAACCCCCACCCGCTCGGACACGGATTGCTCAATCCCGGCGTATAGGTCCCGTTCCCCGACTCGATAAACACCGCATTGCCGCTCAGATCCATACCCCCATCCAGGTGGTTCGTGGCATCTTGCAAAACCAACAGGGGCGAACTCCCCGTCCACAAGCGGTTGCCTTGCTCCGGCCCCGATCCGTCACTGGCAAACTGGACGATCACGTTGTTGTCCGGCGTCTGAATCAGTTTGTGCAAGCAAGCGTTGTTCGGCCCGCCCACCGGGCCCCGGCAACTGGTGGTGTACACCGGCCCCTTCGTGTTGGTCACAAAATCGTAGTCAAACACGTTCTCCGGACTACTCCCGCTCGTGTCTCCTCCCACAATCACCACATGCGCCCCATCCTGCGACACGTCGGTCTCATCCATGAAGTTGATCGCTGCGTATTCGCTGAATTGATGCACCGTCGACGCCGCTACCGCCGACGCGCTGATGGTTCCCTTCATCAGCGAGTTCCCGTTGGTGTAGTAGAACACGCTCACATTCGTGGCATCCCACAGTACCCACGTATCATTCATCCCCGGCATATTCCCGCTCGCTACCACCATATTCCCTTTCAAGTCCGTCACAAAATGCCGATTCCAGCCATCCGCCAGCATCAGGTACGTATCGTTGGCGTTGAACGGCGACACCGTGGCATATCCATGCGTGATCGGCAGGTAAAACGACCCGCTCCAAACCTCGCTCGACACGTCCGTGATGCGTGTGACCGTGCAGCCAAAGGTAGGATCCACGTAGCTTTGACCTTTGCCCGGCGGCACAAAAGTGTTCCAGTCCGTTGGCACGTGGTTGGAACTATCGCCGGACTTCCCGCAGCTTGGCGCCCCGCTGGCGGACTGGGCCAGGCCGCTACCGCTCAGGGAGATGGTCGTAGGAGAATTGCCGGCGTTGCTGGTCGCCGCGACACTGCCGGCGACACTTCCCGCTGCAGTAGGTGCGAAGGTCACATTCAGAGTGGCCGTCTGCCCCGGCGTCAACGTGGCGTTGGCGCTTACTCCACTTGCGCTGTAACCCGCGCCGGAAGTGCTGACGTCCGAAATGGTTACATCGGAATTGCCGCTGTTGGTCAGCGTGACGCCGAGGGAGCTACTAGCACCTTCATTCACACTCCCGAAACTCAAGCTAGTGGGCGTCGCAGTAAGTTGCGAGGTAACGGCGGCTCCCGTACCGGAAAGAGCAATGGTCGTGGGCGAGTTGCTGGCGTTGCTGCTAACCGAGACAGTTCCAGTGACGTTTCCCGCTGCGGTAGGCGCGAAGGTCACATTCAGTGTGGCGGTCTGCCCCGGCGTCAACGTGGCGTTGGCGCTTACTCCACTCGTGCTGTAACCGGTGCCCGAAGTGCTGACGCTCGAAATGGTTACATTGGAATTGCCGTTGTTGGTCAGCGTCACGCCGAGGGAGCTGCCGCCCCCCAGGTTCACACTGCCGAAACTCAAACTGCTCGGAGTCGCACTCAATTGCGAGGTGACAGCGGCACCCGTACCGGAAAGAGCAATGGTCGCGGGCGAGTTACCAGCATCGCTGGTCACCGAGACACTGCCGGCAACGTTTCCCGCCGCAGTAGGCGCAAAGGTCACGTTCAACGTGGCAGTCTGACCCGGCGTCAGTGTGGTGTTGGCGGCGACTCCGCTTGCGCCATAGCCACTGCCAGTGGTTGTCACTCCGGAAATCGTCACGTTGGAATTCCCGCTGTTCTTTAGCGCGAGGCCAAGGAAGCTGCTAGCGCCTACGTTCACACTCCCGAAACTCAAACTGCTCGGAGTCGCGCTCAGTTGCGAGGTGACGGCGGCTCCCGTACCGGAGAGAGCAACGGTCGTTGGCGAATTGCTGGCATTACTCGTAACCGTCAGGCTGCCAGTGAGATTGCCTGCCGAAGAAGGTGCAAAGCGAATTTGCAAAGAAGCACTCTGACCCGCAGGGATCGAAGACAACGGCGTACCCTGCGTTACCGCAAACGCAGATCCGGAAATCTTGGCCTGGGAAACAGTGACCATTGCCGTCCCACTATTCGTCAAGGTCACACTCTGCGTGGCGTTGCTTCCGACGGAGACATTCCCAAAATCAATGCTTGCCGGAGTGGACGAGAGAGTCTTTGAACCGGTGGATTGCGTGTTCACGGTTGTATAGGCAGCACAGCCGGACAAAGTTAAGCATAACAGTATGCCGGTGAGGAAAAGAAGAACTACAGCTAAGACTCGAGAATGCAAACGTATCTGGTCGACTAGGGAATATGTGAATCCCCTCTTTTTTTCTGTCATTAATTTGCCCAATGTGCTGAGCAGCATTGAGGGTAGGTTGCTGCTGTTTTGCCCCACTCCCGCTCACACCACCGTAGGAGGAAAAATCGCTGCGAACCACTGTCGTAAAGGTCAGTTTTGGGTCAGGTGGGGGTAATGTCCGCGTTGTAGGCGCATTACTTACAATGATTACGTAAAAGGTAAACTCCACGAATTCCATGCTAGGAGACGAGAATTCAAAGGGATCTTAGGTCCCCGGATGACGCTCTCCGATCGTAGATCTGGTGGGTATTGTCGGGATATCGGAACTGGAAATAGCCTGGGCGATATCCACTGCCGCATCCAAGAACCTTACAGGGTTGTGCGAAATGCAAGCCTATCCAGCAATGCGTGAAGAGTGCCACCGCGGTACAGCATTGCCCCGATGGTGGTTCCTAGCGTGTTCGTAAGAATGTCAGTGGTGCCGGAATCTCGCATGGGGATGTATACCTGAAGAACCTCGATGGTTAAGCTAAAAACGGCACCCAGGATGATCGTTGCAGCCACCGTTCTTCTGCTTGCCGGCCCCGAAGAGAAGTACATGCAAAAGAAGAACCCGAAAGGAATGAATCCGGCAATGTTCACGAGAACGTCCTGAAGATAGCTCTGGTTAAGATAGAACTCTTTCCAGGGGGCCTTTAAAAGCGGCTTGTAGGGGATATGGAAGCTCTCCGGAATAGTGAGGTCGGGCCCGGAAGCGATCTGATTATGAACAACGTCTCCCGCGCGTTCTTCAAAGGTGTACAGCGCTGCGGGCTGATCGCGATTGATGACCTCTGGCCGCCCGTTCAGCCAAGCAAGGTAGTGGTCCGACTCCCAGCAACTTTCCCCGCCAGGTGTCGTACACAACAGGAGAGCTGCCCAGGATGAGCTGGCCGGAGACATCCCTAGTCGAGATTTTGAAACTGGAAGACTGTTCGGCAGGGATTCCATCCAGGTACACCGTCGTGCCTTGTGTGCCGGAACTGATCGCCAGGAACCTGCGTTTCCTAGCTTGAAAAGCGTGCGGGACCCACAATGACCTCATCGCCGAGTGACGAAAGCTGGCAAACGGTTCCTCCAAAACCAGCAAATAATCGTAGGCCTGGCGGAGCCGGAATTGCTCCGGGCTGGCACTAAAGGAAAATGCCAGCAGGGCGGCGGAATACCTTTGCTGAGAGGGTTCAAGCCAGACCTCCAGACTGGCGCCGGCGGGTCTTTCGGAACCCGGAAATTGGAACGGGGCTGAACTCAGAATGATGCCAGCTCCGCCGAAGCGGATTCCATTCTCATTGCCTAACCAAGCTACATGGTTCGCAGGGCGCGGGTTGAAGGGCCAAAACGCGGCCACGATCATGGCAATCAAAATGAGCAAACATATTGCTCCAAGG
>QHYJ01000157.1:6946-12305 GCA_003223255.1 Acidobacteriota bacterium
GAGCGCCACCGGTGGTTCCAGTGCCGCTGGAATCGCTGTTTGCAGCGTCCCAGGCTTTCCGCGTCAATTGCGCAATCGGGTGCAGTTTCTTCTGTGCCAGCGATTTGTTCACTGCCGGGAGTTCCTTGGCGGCCAGATTGTCAAATTCAGCATCCACGTCGCCCAATTCCTTCTTCAACGAATCGATGCGTGCCACCTGGTAATCCGTGGGGCGGCCTTCATAGTTCAGCAAGTCGCCGTACAATCCGGTGGTCTTTTCGCGAATGCGCTCTTCGCCGGTAACGGCCCCGCCTTCCTTAGTAGCGACGATTTTCTTGCGCAACTCGTCGACGCTTTGCGAAAGGTCTTGGAGGCGCTTTGCGAAGGCCGCGTCGTTCTTTACTTTGGCGCTGCGATCGGCCAAAGCGTCGCGGACGGTATTGATGCGGTCAAGGTCAAAGCTCATGTCTCCGAGTAAGTTATAAACGCGCATCGCCGCATCCAGCTCCAGCTTGCGATCTTCGAGACTGAATTTTGCACGGGGATCCAGGGTCACCGCGAGTTGCGTGGTATAGGTTTGCGTGCCACGAGTCATCTTCACTGCGTACGTACCAGGTAGGACTCTCGGGCCTTGCGCGGCCTCGAACGCAGCGGTGGCCGCAGGCGGAACGCGGGGCGCTTTCAGCCGCATAGGCCAATCCACGCGGCTAATCCCGCGGCGGCTGTTTGGCGGCAGAGTATCCACCAATTTTCCCTGCGCATCGAAAATCTCAAGCTTCATCTTTCCAAAGATGTGGCGCTTTTTCTGATAGTAGGTGATCACTGCAGCATCCGGTGGATTCGGTCCGGTAAAAACAGCGCTTCCCTCCACCCAGCCACCGTTGGCCACCAGCCTCTGCTGTGCGGGTTTTGCCGAAAGAAAGGCTGCCTCTTGCGTCATGACATCAGGGGTCAGCTTTCGAAGCGGCGTGATGTCGTCGACGATCCAGATCCCACGCCCGTGCGTCGTAAGCACGAGATCCGATTCACGCGGATGAATCACGATGTCGCGGACGGCCACGCTCGGAAACTCATGGCCCTTGTACTGCGCCCAGTGCTTTCCACTATCTAAGGAAATCCATAGGCCAAACTCCGTGCCCAGATACAAAAGGTTCTGCGAAACCGGATCCTCTTTGATCACGTGCGCGTACCCGCGGACACCGCTATCGGACGCGACAATGGACGTCCAGGTCTTACCGTAATCGGTCGTTTTGTAAACGTGTGGTTCCATGTCACCAAACGTATGGCGGTCAAAAGCTGCGTAAGCCGTCGCGGCTTCGTAGAGCCCTGCCTCCACCCACGAGACCCAGGAGAATTTCGGCAGCTTTGGCACGTTGCCAACGACATTGGTCCAGGATTTGCCGCCGTCGCGCGTGAGCTGGACATTGCCGTCATCCGTACCAACCCAGATGGTTTGCCCATCGCGCGGGGATTCGCAGATCGAATAGATGGTCGTGTGCATCTCGGCGTAAGAGTTGTCGACCGTGACGCCTCCCGATTCTTCCTGCTTCTGCTTCTCAGGATCATTCGTGGTTAAGTCAGGAGAAATTCGGTCCCAGGTTTGGCCATGGTCGCGCGAACGGAACAGGAACTGAGCTCCGATATAAACCGTGCCCTTTTCGTTGGGGCTCAGGTGAATCGGCGTATTCCAGTTGAAACGAAGTTTCCCTTCCCCGTAGTTGGGCTGCGGCTTGATCGGCCGGCCTTCCAAGGTTGCACGGTTGATTCGTCCGATGTATCCACCTTGTGACTCGGCATAAACATAGTTCGCATCCGATGGGTCGGGAAAGGCCCAGAAACCGTCTCCACCAAAGAGATTTTCCCAGCGGCTATTGGAAATTCCGCCTGGGTATTGCTGTTATCCTGTAACCCGCCAAAAACGTGATACGGATCGTTATTGTCGACGCTCACGTGGTAAAACTGCGAGATGGGCAGGTTATTGCCCTTCCAACTGGTGTTGCCGCTGTCGTAGGAATACCAAACGCCGCCATCGTCACCGAAAATCAAATGGTCCGTATTCTCCGGGTTAATCCAAACATCGTGATAATCACCGTGGGCGCCGCCCCCGATCCCGCTGAAACTTTTGCCGCCATCCTCGCTCATAATGAGCGGGCCATCGGGTTTGTACACTTTGTTCTCGTTCTTTGGATCGACGATGAGATTTGCGAAATAGAACGGGCGCCACACCATCCAGTTACTGCGGTCACCTTCTTGCCAGGTCTTTCCCGCATCGTCCGAACGAAACAACGCGCTGCGCGTCGATTCGATCATGGCGTAAACCACATCTGGCTTCGAAGGAGCAATGGCCACAGCGATGCGTCCCCAGGGCTTTGCTGGCAGGCCTTTGGCGGTCTTTTCATCGAGTTCCTGCCATGTAGCTCCTCCGTCGGTGGTTTTGAAGAAGCCGCTGCCACTCGGCGTCCGCCGAAAATCCCACATGCCGGCGAAGAGAACCTTCGGGTCCTGGGGATTCATCGACATCATCGAGCAGCCCGTCGACGGATTTGGGCCCTTTAGGGTTTTGTTCCAGGTCTTGCCGCCATCGGTGGTCTTGTAGACGCCGCGATCTTCGCTGTCGCTCCAGAGCTTCCCCGGCACACAAACGTAAACTGTATTGCGGTCCTTCGGATCGACGAGAATTTTGGAAATGCGCTCCGAGTTTGGCAATCCCATGTTGTGCCAACTGTCGCCGCCATCCGTCGATTTGTAGATGCCATCGCCAATCGAAGTGCTGTTGCGTGTCCAGGCTTCGCCGGTGCCTACCCAGATGGTCTTGGGCGATTGCGGATCAATGGCGATGGCTCCAATGGATTGGACAGCTTCCTTGTCGAATACAGGCTTGAACGTGGTGCCGCCATTGATCGATTTCCAGACGCCTCCGCTGGCTGCTCCTACATAGACGGTGAGCCGGCCATTCTCTTTGACCGCTGCAAGTGCCGCAACGCGACCGCTCATCGCCGCAGAGCCGATATTTCGCGCGCCCAGGCCTGAGATGGTGTCCGAATCGAATTTGGCGTCTTGTGCGGGCGCTGTCATGGCCAGCGGGAGCGAAACAGCAGCCAGGATCATCCCAACGGCAAAGCAGCGAATCGATTTATGCATGGCGGCAGTATCCTCGACGACATATTAAATGAGACGGGATATTTCCATTGGCGCGAACCACGGAATTTCTGCAACAGCAAATCATTCTCCGGCTGCAGGTTTCTTCGCTTCCGCTTTTGTGGCAGGCATGGCGAAGAGCGCGTCATCCAAGTCGACGTTCTGTTCGATCTTTTCGACAGAGAATTGCGCGCGAGAGGCACTTCCCTTTTGCGCTTGTTCCACGGCGAACGCATAGTAGATTCCGTTCACCTGCTCGTAGTCCCCGTAATACAACTCCGATTCCTGGAGCGCGCCGCGAATCGTAGTTTGAATCTCCACCTTCAGTTCGAGGTAGGAATCGGCATCCAGGTAGTAGTAGCGAACGTCCTCGTTTTTCATGTTGAGTTTGATCTTGTAGCAATCAGTTCCTTCCATCGAGTCGTGTCCTACGAGCTCCGCTTGGTGTCCTTTTTCTTTGTAGTCCACCAGGGGGCCGTCAATGTCTCCGTCCACAATCAAGCTTTTCATGTCGTCTTGTGACATCAGGTCCGGATCTTTGCGCCCGTTGAACGGTGAAATCTGCCACCCCGTTTTCCCGTCGTAGGCCTGGATTTGCGCCATGCCCTGGATGATGAATTCCTCGCGCACCTTGCCCGGTCGCTTGTTTTCCTGGCGAAATTCGGCGCGAAACGAGCCGTCGCTGAACTTTACGGTCGTGCGCAAAGTCTTCACGGCTTTTAGTTTTTCCAGTCCCCCGCGCGCCTGGATGTTTTTGGCAATGACTTCATCCACGGTCTGGGCGCTCGCACCACTCGTGATCGCCGCAAATATGGCGAGCACTGGCAGGAGAACCTGGCACACCTTGAGGAATTGCACGGCAGCAGCCGGACGAGTATCTGGTTTCATGCGCTCCCCCCAGAGCCTCAATCGATCACCACAAAAAATTGGAAAGGACTTGGGCGCCACACCTTGGCCATATGGACAAAATCGGCCCCCTTTAGATAGCAGACTTTTGTCCAGGTGCCAAGAGAATTTCACCGGGGTGAGGATAAAGCGATGACGCCGGAAGAGAATATTCAGAGCGCGCTCTATCTAAAATTCGACGTGCAGTCGCAGTGAAGGCACGAGCACTGGACCGCGGTCCTGATCGTATCCGCGATTATTGATGTGTTGCAGGCCAGGAGCAAGGTAAATTCCGCGCCAGACATGCGCCGTGTAGTAGGCTTCCACAACGTTTTCGCGGCCATAGCGAAGCGCGCCGTCGCCCAGCAAGAAACCCAATCCTCCATCGGCAAGATAAATCTGATGGTCCTTGCAAATGCCGTTGGTGACTAGGGCCACACCCGCACGGTCGAATTGCCGGTGCCACGATGCGCCGTTAGCGCCCAAGCCTGCCGCGAAGGTCTAATCGACTTCCGTGTAGGCGAAGGATTCCGTTTTGCCGTTGTCCCATGCGAAACGGCCGAAAGCGGTGAGGTTACGCGTGAGATTCTGCTCCGGGTGGATGCCAAAGCCGTATTTTCGCGTAATGTGCCAAGGATGGTTGGTAATGTCCGGCCGGGAAACAAGACCTCTCTGAAATTGCGCTATCGCCTCGCGATAAATTCCCATGTTCGCATAATTCGTGAAGGCCAGCAGCCGTACCACACCTGGCTTTTTCGGAATTAGACCGTGGCGCAATTCATATTCAAAGTTTTCGGCGTGGGCTTGCCACGGCTTCCACACCAAATCAATCCCGTTAGCCACCTTGGGCATGAGACCTTCCGCGAAGCCGAATCCCCAATGGCGGTCCTCGTAGTCCGCCGTGACGCCGACCGTATAGCCACGCGTATCGGCGGCATAGTCATAACCGCCATTGTTGTCGAAAGCGTTCTGCGAGCTCTTAACGATGATGAGTCCTGCGCCGATGTCCTCCAGCGCCTTTCTGCCGCGCGCGGCGCCGTCAACAGTCTCATGGCCGAATTAATGGAGGACCGCATCCGCAACCACATGCCTCGCAACTCCAAGTCTTCCGAAGAAGCTGCTGACGACGTGATCGGAGATCGTGCGGACCTATCTGAAATAACTCCTTCCAAAAACCAGGCCTTGAACCCAGGACCGATTCGCCTTTCCGCTCATTTTTCTATATCTTCTGGGCATCCAATTCCGCTACCCGGAATCGAATCTTCTGAAGGAGAATTCTCGTTGGGAAGAACGTTCTCGATTCTTGTTCCTCTTGCGCTCTTCCTTTACGTTCCTATCGCCAGGCCCCAGGCCGGCC
>QHYJ01000157.1:12431-24222 GCA_003223255.1 Acidobacteriota bacterium
GGTCCCGGTTTCCTTCGCGGCCGCCTGGAGTATGCGATCGATGTGGTTCCGACGTTTGTCGTCATTCAAAAGCAAAATACGGCCTACGGAGTAGGTGTGAACCCTTTCGCGTTTAAATGGGCGTTTGACACGCACGGCCGCGTGGTTCCCTATTTTGAGATTGGTGGTGGCACGCTATTTACAAACTCGCAGGTGCCCGCGGGAACCTCGCGGATCAATTTCACGACCAGCGGCGCCCTAGGCCTGCATTTTCTGCGCAGCAAGCACAATCTCAGTACGGAGATCCGATACATGCACATATCGAATGCTGGCCTGGCGACTCCGAATCCCGGTATCAACACGGTTCAATTGCGTTTGGGCTTTGGACGGTTCAGTCAAAAGGAATGACTTGGGATGAGAATGTTGACTATCATTTTTGCGTTTCTTGGAGTGGTCTTATTGCTTGTGGCAATTACTGCTGTCCGTGCTGCTCGTCATGCAACGAAAGCGCCTGCCGCTGACACGCCTGCACCGGACTTTACCCTGAATGCGCAAGACGGCAAACCCCTCAGCCTCCGTGATTTTCGCGGTCGATGGGTGGTTTTGTATTTCTATCCGAAAGATTTCACCGGCGGCTGCACCAAAGAAGCGCGCAATTTCCAGCACGACCTTGCGCTTTACGAACAGAAAAACGCGGTGATTCTGGGCGTCAGCGGCCAGGATGAGGTTTCTCACGAAAAGTTTTGCGCCGCCGAAGGTTTGCATTTCAAATTGCTCGCCGATCCGCACTGTGAACTTTCCGCTGTTTACGGTTCTGTGGTCGACCTCGGCGTGGCCCGGCTTTCTGCGCGCCACACGTTTCTCATCGATCCCGAAGGCGTCATTCGCAAGGTGTATCTGAAGGTAGACCCTTCCAGGCACAGCGCGGAAGTGCTCACAGATTTGTCTGAGCTACAAAAACTTTCGCCCCGTTTGTAAATGGACCTTTTCGCGCATGCTGCAGAGCACAGCCTCCGCTCAATTCCCGCACGGAGTGTCCGCCACCACCGCGGGCATACTCTCCACCGGTGGAAGATTGCTTTTTCCAAGCACGGTGTTGAACGCTTCAACGTCCTTGTTCTTTAATTCCTGCCAGGAGCCGAGTTCTTCCTTCCATCCCCGGCACACGCGGCGAAATGCGGCAAACGATTCTTCCGAGGGCGCAAAGTCGGCTCCGTCCACGAGCGCCATTAGGGCCGTCAGGCTGTCATTCACGGTCATTAAACTCATGCCTTTTGGCGTTTCCAGAATCGGCGTGGCTTCGCCTTCGAGCGCCGCGACCTTTTTATCCAAGGCGGCTGCCGCGACGGCAACTGAATCTTCCTTGGGCCGCTTCATCAACTCGCCGAGCCTTGCCCGCAACTGTTTCACCTGTTTGTAGGCCTCATCGTTTCGATCGAGCACGGCCGATATTTTCAGTTGCAGGTCCAGCGCGCTCTCCAGTTCGTTTCGCGCCGTATGCACGCGAAGATCCTGCTTCACTTCCAAGCCCTGCCGCAAGGTGTGTTCGCCCGCTTTGAGTTGAACTTCGTATTTCCCTGGTAGAACCAGCGGCCCTTCGGGCGGCAGCGGCGTCGAACCCACAATTGCCGCTATCGGATAGTTATAAGGTGATTGCACGTGCACTGCGTGCGGATCGGCGTAACGTAAGTTCCATACAAACCGGTGCACTCCCGGTGATTTCGAAAGTGGCTGCGGATGCGCAATCCAGTATTCCGCCACATAGGGGAGTTCGTCTTCTTCCTTTGGAATAGCTGCGCTTGAATAACTGTGGATCACGTTCCCCGCCTCATCTCGGATTTCCATTTGAACATCTCCGGAAAAATTCGGCGGAAGATAATAATCAATGATTGCCCCATCCGGAGGATTCTTCCCCGTTGGAACCTCCGGAGGCAGTGGCGTGTTTTGATTTTCGTCGCGCCGCACGCGGACTGTTGTCCTGGGAGCAAATAGGTGCGGCGTACCAGATGTCACGCTCGCATTCACCTGCCGCAACGGGGTTACATCGTCGAGAATCCAGAACGAGCGTCCATAGGTGGCAGCAACCAAATCATCTTGCTCGATGGCCAAATCGTGAATCGACACGACCGGCATGTTCAGTCGCAGGGTCTGCCAGTGGTCGCCATCGTCGAACGAAACGTAAACGCCTTTTTCCGTTCCCGCGTACAGCAGACCTTTGCGGACAGGATCTTCGCGCACCGTTCGCGCAAAAGCTTTCTCGCCGATTCCGCTAACGGTCTCTTGCCAGCTCTCTCCGAAGTCGCGCGTTCGAAAAATGTGGGGCCGCCGGTCATCCAAACTGTTGCGATTCACCGCCGCATAGGCCGTCCCCGCATCGAAGTGCGACGCCTCGATGATGCTTACACTGCTCCATTCTGTGATTGCCGACGGCGTCACGTTCTTCCAAGTTTTCCCACCATCTTTCGTGACCTGGATGTTGCCATCGTCCGTGCCTGCCCAAATCACCCCTTCTTTCACGGCGGATGGTGCAATCGTCAGGATCGTTCCCCGCCGCTTCTTGGTGTCCTTTTCCTCCGCGCGGATTCGCGTCAGATCAGGGCTGATTTCGTCCCAGCTCGTGCCCGCATTGCTGGTTTTCATCAAAAATTGCGTGCCCAGATAAAGCAGATGTGCATCCTGCGGCGAAAACACCATCGGAATGGTCCAGTTGAAGCGGTATTTGCTACCTTGAGAAATCGGAGCGGGCGAGATATCCCGCACTTGCCCCGTAGTCTTGGAAAGCCGGATCACGCTTCCGCCGGGTCCCGCGTTGTACACCACGTCCGGGTCCAACGGATCGGGAATCGTATAGCCACTTTCGCCCGGGCCGACGGGATACCAATCCCGCACGGTAATCTGCCCATTGTTCCCGCGGCTTGCGATTGCCGCCGTGCCGCTGTCCTGCTGCGGTCCATAAACCCAATAAGGAAACCGGTGATCGGTCGCAACCCGATAGAACTCGCCGGTCGGCTGGTTGTACCAGGGACTCCATGTCTGGCCGCCGTTCATGCTAATGGTTGCGCCCTGGTCTGTCCCCAGAATCATTCTTTGAGGATTCGTCGGATCGATCCACATCGTGTGGTAATCGTCACCGCTGGGTGCGCCTTTGATAGCCGTGAAGCTTTTCCCTCCATCCGTGGACCGGTAGAAATTCTGCAAGGGCACATACAGCACGTCAGGATTCTTCGGGTCGACAAAAATCTCGCCCATGTACCAGAACGTTTCGATCCGCAGGTCCTCGGTAACCTTCCACCATGTCCCTCCGCCATCGTCGGAACGGAAAAGGCCACCTTTTTTCTCCTTCGCTTCCACAATCAAGTAAACGCGCTGCCCGCGCTCTCCTGGCGCAACCGCCACGCCCGATCGCCCCCAATTTTCCGTCGGAAGTCCACCTTGGATTTGTAAAATCCGCTGCCGGGCTCGAACGGTTGATCCTTCACCTCTGGCTTCCAGATCACGTGCCAGAGTGTCGCGTAGACCACTCTCGGATTTCCCGGTTCGAAGCAGAGGTCGACCGCTCCCGTCGTGTTGTCCTTGAACAAAACTCTCTTCCAATTCTTCCCGCCATCCGTCGATCGGAATACGCCGCGCTCCTCATTCGGCCCATAGCCATCGCCGATCGCCGCCACAAGCACGGTGTCGGGATTTCGCGGATCCACCAGGATGCGCGCGATGTGCCGCGTATCTTCTAAACCCAGGTGTTGCCATGTTTCCCCGCCGTTCGTCGATTTGTAGACTCCGTCTCCATACGAAACGTCGCCATAAATTGTGTTCACTCCGGTCCCCACATAAACAATGTCGGGATTCGATGGCGCGACGGCAATCGCCCCAATGGAGGCAACGGACTCTTCATCAAAAATCGGTTTCCAGGTGACGCCGCCATCCGTCGTCTTCCATACCCCACCGCCGTCCGCGCCCATGTAATAAACCGCTGGATTCCCCGGCAACCCCGCTACGCTGTTCACTTTCCCTGCGCGAAACGGCCCGATCATTCGCCATTTCATTTCGGAATAAAGCGAAGGAGGAATGTCCTGTGCGCGCAGAACCCTAATCAGCGGGATTTGCGCGGTCAGCAAAAGCGCAAGACCAACTACGATGCGAACCGTATTCTTGATTATTGTCGGCCTTCTGGCTCCCTCTTTCTCGCGGCTTCTCATGGTCGGTTATCCCCATCGGTGTCGGCGGAAGGGCTCTCTGACGGCGCTTTGTTCGCCTCAACTTCGGACAACTTTGCTTTCTTTAGCTCCTGGTTCAAAACCGGAATATCTTCCTCTTTCACGTTTTTCCAACGAGACAGTAGCGCTTCGAGCGCGGTTCGCAGTTCGCCAAATACTGATGTGGCTTGCGTCGTCGGCGCGGCGTCCGCGCTGTCAGCCACACCAAGCATTCCGGCAAAATGCTGGTGGAGCGTGGAAAAATTCTCTGCTTGCTTTCCGCTTGGAGGTAGGCCGTAGAAACTGCTTTGCGCTGCCCCTTCCAATTCTGCAGCCTTTTTGTCTAGCGCTGCGATTGCTTCGGCGAGTTTGCCTTGGCCTGCCTTTGTGGCCCGCTCTTGCAATTGCGCCCGCACGGAGCGAACTTGCGCCAACGTGTCATAGCTTTGATCCATGCCATCCACAGAACCGCTCTCCATTTCGAACTGTTTTCGCAAATCCGCCAAGGAAGTGGTGATGCGCGGATCCATCTTCACCACCAGTGGCTGGGCATAACTCTTCCCATCAACCGTGAGCTTCACGGTGTAATTGCCCGGAAGGACCCATGCTCCCAACGGATACTTCACCGTGTCGCGATAGATCGCTGAAATCGGAAACTCGTGTTCGAGCGATTCCGGCGGAGCGTAATGGATATCCCACACAAATCTGTGCATCCCTGCTTCCGCGGAGAGAATTTGCGTCGGCCGCACCCAATACATCGGGATGGGATGTTCGCTGGCGATTCTTTCCATTGGCTCAGGCCTGTCCGCGCTGGAATATCTCCGCACGAGATGCTGTTGCTCATCCAGAACTTCCAGCGTCACGGGATTGCTTGAGGCAGACCTCAGGTAATAGTCAATGATTGCACCATCCGGCGGATTCTTTCCTCCGGGGAATTCCGGGGGCAGTGGCGTGTCGGGGTTGCGATTCCAGCGAAAACGAATCGCCGTCTGCGGTGTAAAGAGAAGCGCACTCTCTCTGGCAATCTCCACACTCAGTTGCCGCAGCATTGTGATGTCATCCAAGATCCAAAACGAACGGCCGTGCGTGGCAACAATTAAATCGTCCCCATGAATCGCCAAGTCGCGCATGGACGTGTGCGGTAGATTCAGTTGCAACAGCTGCCAGTCATCTCCATCGTTGAAAGAAACATAAACGGAGCCTTCCGTACCGGCAAACAGCAGTCCCTTTCGCTCGGGATCTTCGCGCACCACATTGCTCGCGCCTCCGTCGGGAATGCCTTTCGTAATTTCCGTCCACGTCTTACCAAAATCGCGCGTGCGGTAAATGTGCGCCCGCAAATCATCCAGCCGGAAAGCATTGATCGCCGCGTAGGCCGTGCCTGGGTCGAAATGAGAAGCTTCGATGATGGAAACTTTGCTCCAGGGCTTGAGTTGGGGCGGAGTCACATTTTGCCAGGATTTTCCGCCATCCCGCGTGATGTGAATTAACCCGTCGTCGGTGCCCGCCCAGATCGTGTTCTCTTCTTTGAAGGAAGGCGCGACGGCATAAATCACGCCGCGGTGTTTTCCTTTTTCCGGATCGCTCGCGGCAAACACTCCCAGATTCGGCGGAATTTCGTACGTTTCGCGCGTCAAGTCCGGGCTGATTACCTGCCAACTGTTTCCCGCGTCCGAAGTTTTGAACAGTACGTTCGCCGCGAAGTACAGCGTATGCGGCTTCAACGACGAAAAGACCACGGGCAGCGTGCGCACGTAGCGATATTCGCCGCGGCGAATTGGCTCGGGCGTGACCTGTGCGTACTCGCTGATGTCTTGCTTCGTGCGCGTCAGCCACGCACCATACAAAATGTTTGGATCTAATGGATCGACAGCAATGTCGCCGTACTCAAAAATGCCCGGCAGACGCCAATCGCGAAAGGTAATCTCACCAAAATCGCTCCGGCTCAGCGTCGCCACGGACCCGCTTTCCTGTTGTGCGCCGTAAACCCGGTACGGAAAGCGATTGTCCGTCGTAACGTGATAGAACTGCGCCGTTGGCTGGTTGTACCAGGTGCTCCAGGTCGCGCCCCCGTTAACACTAATCACCGCGCCTTGATCGCTCGAGAGCGCGATGATTTCAGGGTTTTCGGGACTAATCCAGATGCGCTGATAGTCGTCTCCGCCTGGCGCCCCTTTGAAACCAACAAACGTCTTCCCGCCGTCCGTAGATTTCCACGTAGTGGTATTCGCAACATAGAGCACATCCGGGTTATCCGGGGCAACGGCAATTCCCATCGCTCCAGGTCCACGCCCGCCGATGCGATGATCCGAATTGATATGCTTCCAGGTTTCGCCTGCATCATTCGAAACATACACACCGCCATTCTTGTTGGCTTCCACCGAGGCGTAAATACGCGTGGGCTCGCTCGGCGCAACAGCGATGCCCGTACGGCCCAATCCCTCGTTGGCGCCCGGCAACCCTTTAGTCAGCGGACGCCAATTCGCGCCTCCATCCGTGGACTTAAAAATTCCACTGCCAGCGGTGATGAACGACGCGCCGCTTCTAATTTCCCAAGGCGCGATGCGAGCGGCCCAAAGCGTCGCATAAATGGTTTGCGAGTTCGACGGATCGAACGCCAGGTCAGCGGCGCCGGTGTTCTCATCCTTATACAGAAGTTTCTGAAACGTCTGGCCACCATCCGTGGAGCGGAAGACCCCGCGTTCCGCGTTCGGGCCATAAGGATGTCCCAGGGCCGCGACAAAAATGCGATTCGGATCCTTCGGATCTACATCAATTGCGGCAATCTGCTGCGCGTCTCGCAATCCCAGATGTGTCCACGTTCTTCCCGCATCCGTAGACTTGTAGATGCCGTCGCCGGTAGCCAGGTCTGGCCGTTGCAAGCCTTCACCGCTGCCGACATAAATCACCTTCGGATCCGAGGGCGCCACGGCGAGCGCGCCCACTGAGCCCGTGGGCTGGTCATCAAAGATCGGATTCCAGGTATTTCCAAAATCTGTAGTTTTCCAGACACCACCATTGACCGCTGCCATGTAAAAAACGTTCGGCTGGTGCGGCACACCGGAAATCGCCACAGTTCTGCCGCCGCGAAAAGGGCCAATGCAACGCCAGCGCATCTCACCAAAGAGTTTTTGGTCGAGGGTTAAGCGGTTTTGGCTGGATTGTGAGGTGCTTTTCTCCCCGAACTGCTGCGCGAGCGCCGAAACACCAGGAACGCAGCCAAGAATAAGTACAACAGCGGTCCCAACATAAAAGCACTTCGCTGCCGAAAAACGCTGCCGCAAGCAATCCATCCCGCACCTCCTCGAAATCCGAGAGGATACTCTGCCAAACAAGCGGGAGCAAATGTTCGGAAGGGGTTTTCAGACGCACAAGCGCCCGTCGGGAGCGGAGCAGCGAGCCAAGAAACTTGAGGGCGTAACGGCCTCGCGACCGCTGCGCCCTCGTTCAATTGTGCCGCAAAGTTTTTAAGGCTTCCCGGCTCAATCTGTCGGGGAGAATAGTCCTCGCGCTTTTTCTTGGCAAGAAGAATCTGAACGCATCGTTGTGAAAAGGCTGTGCAAAAGTGGCACAGGCCTTCGCGTATCTTCAGCGCGTCCGAAAGGCAGTCTCGGCTACGGACGCGGTTTCCGCGTCGGCCTGTTTCTTTGTCGATCCTTTGTTGGAGTACAGCATGCGGTCGGCGCCTTCGATGAGGTCAGTCAGTTCGTCGCCCGCCTCGTAAGACTTCCAGCCAATAGCCGGCGAGACAGGCAATTCCCTGCCTTGGACCTCCACGCTAAAATCTTCCAGCCGCGCGAGAATGTTGGGAAGTTGCACGGGCTCGCAATCGGCCAGCAACATCATGAATTCGTCGCCGCCCCAACGCGCAGCAAGGTCTGAGCCTCGCGTGGCACGGTTCAGGCGCTTGGCAAATTCCTTGAGGACCGTGTCTCCCGCCTGGTGGCCGTATGCATCGTTAATCTGTTTGAAATCGTTCAAGTCCGCAAGAACGACGATTAGCGGGTGCCCTCTTCGCTGGGAGCGGGAGATTTCCGCTTTGAGGCGCTGTTCCGCAAAGCGGCGGTTGTAGAGGCCGGTTAAGGGATCGAACATGGCAAGACGCCGGAAGACTTCGGCTTGAATCTGCTGCTCGGCGAGTTCGGCCTGGAGCTTGCGAAAGCTCAAGTGTTGAATAACCATCTGGGCGGTAAACACGAGCACAAGTGTGACGAGAACGCGTAGGGCGAAACTATAGTCAAGTCCCAAAAAAGTCTTCTTACCGACGACATTAGCGGAGAGGCTGAAGACGGCAGCGGCTAGAGCCAGAATGACAACCACGGCGTTGCCCCAAACCCAGAGGTCGCGCCGCTCCAGCTTCTGCAGGTTGGCGCGTATCTCCGCAACGCCGAAGTCGGCATTCTCGCTCTCAATCGGCGAGGGAATATGGCTCATTATGTGCTCAATTCTAGTGAGGGATACCCTTAGGATGAGGCTAGATGCGCCAAAAGAGATGGTCAAGAACTCCTGCTAAGAGATGCGCAGGATGGTAACCCTCGCGGGATTCCTGAAGCAGGCGCATTGTTTCCGAGTGGACTGCTCGGCGGAGGCTGGTCATGGGATTGACCCGAGAATCCTTCGAAGGATGGCTGAAGAAGTACGGTCAGGCGTGGCAAGCGCGGGACGCCAAGGCGGCAGCGGAACTCTATGCCCAAGACGGGACATACCAGGTCACGCCGTTTGTCGAGCCGCTGCGCGGGAAGCAGGCCATTCTTGAGTATTGGAACAACGTCGCGCGAACAGAAGAGCAAATCCACTTTGATTACGAAATTCTAGCAGTGACGTCGGAACAAGGGATTGCCCGGTGGTCGGCTTCGTTTGTGATCGTTCCTCAACGGCTAAAGACCAAACTGGATGGAATCTTCGTCATTGCCGTCGATGACGGAGGAAAGTGCACACGGTTGCGGGAGTGGTGGTACAAACAGCAGACCAATCAGTGAGGAGCCGCCTGGCCAAGTCGTTCCAATTCAATCTGTGCTGCCAGATAGAGCAGGCTGCTGCGATCTCCGTTCTGGACGACTTCCTGAAGAGCCGAAATCGCCTTCGCTTTGTCACTATTCGCTGCAAACCGCTTGGCGCGGAAAAAAGCGCGCCGCTGGACAAAATCCTTGGCCACAGGCCCGGACTTCTCCACCGGGGACGCGTCAAAAAGGCGCGATTGAAATTCGAGCAGAAGAAAATGGCCCTCCCACGGTGCTTTGAAAGAAGCGACGCTTTTTTCCAGCATCGCTCGTGCTTCGGAGGTTCGACCGAGGCGAAGAAGCGCTACATGACGAAGAAGGATGATGATCGGGTCAGGATAGTCCAGCGTAAGGTACTTCGCTGACGCCTGCACCGTCTCGGCGTAATTCCCTTCCAGAAAATAGCCATACGTCAGATCAAAAGCATAAGGAGAATAAGCGCTCTTGGGCTGCCGCAACTGATCGGCAGCCAGGAGTTCGCTGCGCAGCCTCGAACTCGCGGTTCAACAGCAGTGCCTCGCCAAGCTCTTCCCGGGAATTGGCGTCTTCAGGATCAAGCCCCACGCAGCGGCGGCGAAGGGTCGCCGCTCTGGCGTAGTTACCTTTCCGAACATACAGGTCTGCTGAGTCCTTGATGGTTTGTGGATCATGGGGAAAACGGGCAAGTTCCTCACGGCTTTCTCCGAGCAGACAGCTCCCGGCCGGCAGAAATGCAGAACCATGCTAAACGCTTCCGGATTGTCCGCTTCCCCTTGCACAGCCCGCAAGAGCCAGGGCAAAAAACACGAGAAAAAGCATATTCCGCATGGCGACACCCTTCTTTGGGAAATTCCCTGCGCTTAGCAAAGTGTGCAAGAGAACCAGCGGGGAAACAGTGAGACAGGTCACAAGCCGCGGTGATGAAATGCAGGACCGTGTCTGCTTGCGGTCGCCGCTTCAGCGGCTCGTGCCTTCACACTTCACAGTTTCTGTTCCTCGCGGCCCTTGCGGCGAGCGTGGAAGAGTTCGCTAGGCAGCGCCCTGAGGAAATCGCGGCCCCAGATGCCAATGAGCAGCGCTGCACCGAAGAGCAAGATAGCGTCAAGACTGGCACGCCCCTCGCGCGTCCAGTAGACGGTGTCCTCCAGGTTGAGCCATAGGGCGAACTCGTCCAACGTCAGCGCGGCTCCAACACCATAAAACAACGACATGAGTCGGCTCGCAAAAAGAGACGTCCCCTTCGTGCCAGTTCCCACTTCAATCAGCCAGCAAAACCCCACCACCAACAAGAGTAGAATGCCCCACACCAAGTGGTGGACATGGGTCCCGCGAATATAAATGTAATGAAATGGGCCAATCCCGCGCCCCGCGGCGTAAGCCATAAACCGCGCCAGGGCCAAGGTCAGGAAGAACCCCACGGCCGCAAGAAACAACCGGCGCCGCGGACGATCGCCGACGTGCCGGTGAAACAGTTCGCCCATCCGCGGATTCCATAGAAACAAAAGGACTAAACACGTGACCACCAGAACCGAAAAGCCAAATAGCCACGCAATCATGACCATGTGCCTCCACCTCCAAGAGTAATCGAAATTGGCCATGGCGCACCGCCCGGCTTAATAGATTGAGCACAACGGGACTCTCGGCCTATTTTCTGGTCCTCCCAATTCCCTTATTTTGTAAAGAAAGAAAGGGGACAAGCTTATGAATACCAAGTTGTGCGCGCTCGTGGGCTGTCTATTGCTTGCCGAGGTTTGCACCGCCAAAGAGCACAACGACTATCAAAAAGGGACTCTGCTGCGCATGGAATCGGCTCCCTGCGGCATGCAGGAAAAGGGCGGAAAGTCTGTGGCTGGCGAGCTCCTTGGGACGGATTCACAAAGCAAAAAGACCCAGGAAGTGCTCTGCCAGGAATACGTGCTGCAAGGCGAGAAGGTCGTTTATCGCATTCGCCCGAAAGATGACAAGCATCCGGCGTTGCTGCCCATCGGAGAGACGGCGGAATTCCGGCTGCACAAAGACAAGCTGATCCTCAAAGTGACGGAAGGGGATGACAGGGAGCGCGAGTACATTGTCGTCTCCATGACCCCGCGGGAAGATCGGCATGAAGCGGTGGCCAGCAAGAATTAAGTCAGCGAATTCTTGAAGTGGAGAAAAACGGCGTTTCGCGAGGGTGCGAGCGCCGTTTTTGTTTGGGCTAACTAAGGACCGTGAGCCGCGACGACGCCGATGTCCGCGATATTATCCCCTTTCTTCAATGAAGGAACGGCGTTGATGTGCAGAACCACGCCTGTGACCGGTGCGCGCGGCTCGGCAATGACTTTCCCGAAGTAGTCGGTGATCGTGCCAAGCTTCATTCCCGATGAAACGTACGTGCCGCGCTTGACCAGCGGGTACCAGATGCCGGGACCGTCTGCGAGAACATCAGATAGCTTCTCGATCCACACCGGGTTTTCGATGAAGCGCGGTTCCCCCGGCAGCATTCTCAGCGCGCGCATGGTGCTGAGCGTGCCTTTGACGAGGAGATTGACGTCATCGGTCTCCACCGTTCCGGCGTGCCCCGCTTCCACCACAATAGACGGTTTTCCGCGGACCGCTGCGGTGTTGTCGAGATAGCGCGTGGCGTTGGGATCGGTGGGGCGC
>QHYJ01000028.1:0-2074 GCA_003223255.1 Acidobacteriota bacterium
CCCAATGTTGCAAAGGAATCCGCTTGTCCCTACCAAGAACCCCGTCGGGCAACCACCAGAGGTTATTCGTACTGCATGCCCGTCACCTTTCGGAACAATCCGAACGGCCGGCGTCCTGCCACAAAAAACTAAAGTGCCTGGCTGAGGATTGCGATCAAACGCCACATTGAGGCGCCACATCAAGGCAATTGCGGTATGCGTGGGAATCGGCCCATGCGAGGACGTGTGCTCGCA
Organism: Acidobacteriota bacterium; assembly: GCA_003223255.1. GTDB lineage: Bacteria > Acidobacteriota > Terriglobia > Acidiferrales > UBA7541 > Acidiferrum. The sequence continues at coordinate 235 of QHYJ01000028.1, forward strand.
TGGCCAGCTTCCACGGGCAACTCTTCAAGCGGACAAGTTCCTACCTTAGCAGGAAACCAACAAACGTGAGTTTTCAGCCACGCCGTTGAGGGCATAGCGGCTTGCGTCAGTCGTGCAGCACAACGCTCAAGAGAGAAGTGTTGATCTGAAGACCGCCGTTATACCTGATGAAGCCCAATTTCCTGAACTTGTTCATGAAAAAATTGACCCGTGAACGCGTTGTGCCGATCATCTCCGCCAGCGTTTCTTGCGATACTTTGGGAAGCACTCTGTGGGGCTTGTCTTCTTTGCCGTAACGGCCAAGCAACAAAAGGGTGCGAGCCAGGCGCTTCTCGCTGGAGTTGAATAGCTGATCGACCAGATCTTCCTCGATTCGGATGTTCCGCGCCAGCATGAAAGCGATGAACCGGTCGGAAAGGGCATGCTGTTCATGAAGCACCTTGAACATTTCGCTCTTCTCAATGACAAGCACGGTGCTGGGCGTAATCGCGGTAGCCGTCCCCATACGGACGGGCTGACCTGCCAGACACCCTTCACCAAAGAAGTCGCCCGGTCTTAGCATCGCGACGACGGCCTCTTTGCCGCCTTCACTAACCACGGAGAGCCTGACGCCACCTTCTTGTATGTACATTACGCTCTTAGCAGCATCACCTTGAGAGTAGACGACCTCCGCTCTTTTAAGCTTTTTAACTTTTCTCGCCACCCCGGCCGAATCGAGAAAGGCTTGGGCATCAAATCCCTCAGTTTCCCGAGGAATATTCTTGGATTTTTTGTTGCGGTGATTCACGATTGCTTCCACACTTCCACCTGAGAAGGTGTGCTAACACCTAGCCATAGATTCTTCTTGCGGCCACAAGAGACCTATTGCCAACGTTTTCTTCTCGGTTCCTTGATCCTGTTTGGTCGTTGTTTCCTGCCGGATTTGTTGTTCAACTATCTTTCTAACAATCTCCAGCGGGCGCGGTCAAGCCAAAACCACACCGATGTACTTCAAAACCGTGGCGTAATCGGAATGTGCCATGCCACAAGGGCCGAAATGGAAAGCACAAACAGTTTGGCCCCAATCTTTTCAGGTCATCAAGTGCACACGATTCGCCCAGCGAGAAAACTATCTGTGAGTGCATGTAACGAGGATGTTGTGGCAGTCCTGCCAAAAGCTCATTTGTGACGTCGATCTCCGCTGTGTTCCGAATGGCCGTTGGCATCCAGCCAGCTCAGGAGCGCGCGAATGCTGCCATGCGCCAAAGCGATACTTGAATCGGCAGCGCCGTAATAGAGATTGATGGTGTCCCCATCCGCTGCCAAGGTGTAGCCGCAGGGAAATACGACGTCTTGGACGTCTCCATGACGCTCGTACTCCGCCTCGGGCGCAAACATCCAGGAATCCCCGCGGATCAAGCACTTATCGGGATGTTGAAGGTCGAACAGCGCCAGACCCAGCCGATAAATGGAGCTTGATGGCGTTCTTCGCACGCCGTGATAGATCATCAACCAGCCCCTTGATGTTTCAATCGGCGGAGGGGACATACCAATCTTGTTGGCGTCCCACCAGGCCCCACGGCGGGCTTCCAGCATGAGCTTGTGACTCCCCCAGTGCCGCAGATCGGGAGAGTAGGAGATCCAGACGTGAGTTCCGAGAGGTGTCATGGGCCGATGGATCAATGCCCAGAATCCATTGATCCTTCGAGGCAGCAGCGCTGCGTCCTTATCGTCCGGCGGCATCACGACACCAAATCTTTCGAAGTTTCGAAAATCCTCGGTGAGAGCCAAAGACACGCCGGGACCACTGCGAGAATAGGAGGTGTACGCCACAGCAAATTTCTTGAGTTCCGGCACGTAG
>QHYJ01000028.1:2168-3029 GCA_003223255.1 Acidobacteriota bacterium
ACGCGGCAAAGCAGCAGGGTTGAACCATCAGGCAGAAGTGTTGCGCCGGCGTTGAAAACGCTGTTGATGGAATAGGGCCAATCCTTTCCCGTCAAGAGGGGATTGGCTGGGTGCCGGCAGAATAGCGTTTCGTATTGTTTCATAGTTGCTTTCATAGAGGTTTTCGCAGCACTCATTGAATCGATCTCTCGAGATCCTGCTCAGGCTAAAGTGACCGCCCTGCTCGTCACAACTTGTTTTCTGTGCCGTCGGCTTCTTCCAACTTACGCAGTTCCAGCAGCGCCATCAAAAAGGACAAGGTCGACTCCGCTCCCTGATTCTCATTTGCCCGGTCGGGATGCAAGCCGTCTCGGCAACCCCCGGTGGTCGGATCGTAGAGCGCAATCTGAAGATCGTTGTCCCCCAAGAACCAATTAAAAGCGGACCAGGCCTCTTTGCGCCAGCGGCCCTTCCCGGTGGCGCGATAAGCCTGCAGGCACGCCGAGACGACCGCGCATGCCTCCACAGGTTGTTGGTCGAAGCGGGCCTTCTCGGTTGTGATGGAATAGAAGCCCTGCGATCCGATCGGCACGAAATGGCCCTTCACCTCACAACGCTGAATCGCGACCAGCCAATCCAAAGCTTCGAGCCCCGCCGCAACCATCTCTTCGTTCCAGGCGCGCATTCCCGCTCGAATCAGAGCCTGCGGCAATCGCGCATTTGAGTATGCAAGCCCATCCTCAAACCACTTCCAGTCATCGGATCGGTAGGATCGGTATGAATTCAGCAAGCGATTTGCCAGAGCCTCAGACGCGCTGAGAGCAGCGCGATCTCCGGGGAACGAATCGAGATACTCCTGCAGTCCCAGCAGGGCGAAAGCAC
>QHYJ01000161.1 GCA_003223255.1 Acidobacteriota bacterium
CCATTTCTTGAATAGTTCGCTGGCGGTAATCACATTTCCTCCCGGATACCTCTCTACCCACATCATATTAGTTGCCGCGACAGTGATCTACCGTCCGGCGCTTCAGGCTGTCCCAAAAAAGCAACAGCGGGACTGTAACTGGCGCCGCAGCGAGGCCCCGGCTAATTCCAGCGCAGGCCGACTTTGAAATGGTTTAAAGACGTCCGGCGCTTCGAAAACCATTCTTGAAGAAGAGGAAGCCGGGGAGTATGATTTGCCTCCTACTCCATAATCCAACCTTAGGATGTGACCACCCTGCACCCTATGGAAATCGAAGGGAGCTTCAGCAATATGCCTACAGCTAAAGAATTCATCCTTACGATGGACGATAAGCCGGGAACGCTTGGCAAAATCTGCCGAGCGCTGTCCGAACGCAACGTGAACATCATCGCCGCGCAGTCCTTTCCCGTCGCCGGAAAGAGCACAACGAGGTTCGTCTTCGATGATCCAACGAAAGCGCGAAGCGTGCTCGACGGCGAGCGCGTGACCTACACGGAAACGGAGGTCGCTAAGGTAAACCTTGCACACCGACCGGGAGAACTAGCGCGTGCTGCTCAGAAATTGGGCGACGCGAGTATCAACATTAACTACCTCTATTGCGGAGCCGAACCAAACTCGAACGCACCGCTCGTCATTTTTGGTGTCGCAGAGGTGGGCAAAGCAGTGCCGCTGCTAGAACAGGCGGCTGCCGCCGCTGGCAAGGGTTGAACCACAAAACGAACTCAATCCGGGGACCGGCTTTGTGCCGGTCCCTTTTTGCTGTGGCGCGTATGTCGTTCATCTCTGAGCGCAAACTCTTGTAGCCGGAAGGAAAAGGTGGGGCGATTTAAGTGATTTCGGGATTGTTAATTTTCCGTCATGCATTTTTGTTTTTGGCTCTCATCTTTGCCCACCGCGCCTTCTGTGCCCTCGACATTTTGCCCCGTGCACTTGGGGAGACGCGCCGTTTCCTGCCACGACCGACGCTGTTCTTCCCGCCCAAGATTTCGATGGCTGAGTTAATGCTGTTCAACTGCTTTTGTAGCTTTGACGCTTCGTCTTTCAACGCTGATAGGAATGTCCATTTGCCCCTCCGGCGGAAGAATCTACCACGGTTGAGGCCGCGCTCGAAAGAACTTGGTTCAATCTCTGCAGTTTTCCGCAATGCTCGAGGAATCGATCCGCAAGTATCAAAACCGCTCTTTGCAGGCGGCGCAAGTCATCCAGGAACTTATTGATCTTGCTAAAGACATGCGCCACGCCCACGAGCGGGGCGAGAAGCTCGGTTTGAGCGACGAAGAACTCGGCTTCTACGATGCCTTAGATACACGCTCGGCCGCCCCAAGGTTGCGTTCTGCCTATGTTGTTGGTCAGAAAGAACTTTTTAATGTTGAGTATCACTTTGTTAGGATTGACACGCGGGGGTCGGCGGCGTACGCTCCGGGCAATCACGTTGCCGAACATTCCGACTACCTGTCCACAGCGGAAGGAGGGCAAGTACCAGAACGCCCGGAGGGAAACCGGCCCGCATGCAGCGGGTATACGAAATCTTCGAAGTTATGCCGAATGGCACCCCGCAGAGAGTCACCGTGATCTCGGGTGTGGAGTTTGCGAAGTTGGCGCTTCAAGGGCTGGCAAAGCGCACCAAGAATGAATGTTTTGCTGCCGATGCCAAAACACGGCAAGTCGTGATGTACGTGAACGTGCCTCTGGGAAAGTCCCGAGCAACCAGGAGCATTTTTCAAATCTGTTACGACGAGAAACTGGCGGTTCACAGAGCCGAGCTCCTAAAGTCGCGTGGTTACGATGCCATTTCCGTCATCGGCAACGAGGCAGCCCAAGCTGTTCTAAGCTCGATTCAGCATTACGACCTCTTCATCGTCGGTCAGGCAGCTCCCCAAGAAACCAGAAGAGAGATCGTTGCTTGGCTCAGAGCCAACTACCCAGGTGTCAAGATTCTTGCCCTGAATCCGCCCAATCAACAAATCGTGGGAGCCGATTACAACGTCCGACAGAACGGGCCAGAGACATGGTTGCCGATTGTCTCTCAGCAATTATCGAACTCCGCTTCGAGCGAAGGTTGATCAGGAGTCTCATGCCTACACCCCAGCCCAGCGACCAACTTCACCCACACTGCTACGAGCATCATGTCGAAATGAGGATGGTTGAGGCTTTCGTCGAAAGCGTAGGTCCCCAAACACACGCGTCAGCGTACGCCTGCCCGCACCCAGATTGCGGTGTACACTACGCTCCTCAAAACGGATACTTCGTTCTCCCCAAGAACGGACGGGCGGAACTGGATATGACGCCCCGCGTCACATGTCCCCGGGACGGTCAACCCATGTATCTGGCGGAGACTAACCTGACTTCCCTTTGTCGCGAACGTAAGTCGTTGAGTTGCAAGCCTTGTTCCTAACTTCACTTGCTACAAACCGCTGGCGCCCACGGTGGCGGTTGAGAAAACAGCGGCAGTAGCCCCAGCTGGTTCAGGAGGGCATTCAAGTCCTTGGGTACCTGGGCGACCATCGTTTTGAAGGGCTGGCCATGCACCTGCAACTGCCCCAGCCGGATGGCCTGTAGCTGACGCAGCAGATTGTGGACCTCGATGGTCTGCTCCTTCTGCCGCCACTGCCGTTCCAGTTTGGCGCTCAACCAGTAAGCCAGGAAACAAATGCGCACA
>QHYJ01000160.1 GCA_003223255.1 Acidobacteriota bacterium
TTCTCGTCGACGGGCAGCATGACCGCACCGCGCTGCAGTCACAGCGCAGTGCTACTACCGAATGGCCAGGTGCTGGTTGCAGGGGGAAACAACGTCACCGATTCTAATTCTCTCAACAGTGCCGAGCTCTTCAATCCGGCCACGGGAAGTTGGCAGGCAACCAGCGATCTCAATGTTGCTCGTGCAGGTCAGTTGTCGGAAGTGCTGCAAAATGGCAAAGCGCTGGTCATAGGCGGCCGAGACTTTGTCAACGGGACATTTACCGACCTCGCCAGCGCCGAGCTGTTCGATCCGTCCCAAGGAAGCTGGAGTCCGACCGGCAGTTTGAGCATTCCCGACGGCACCCCTTTTGGTTCGCTGCTCGCAAACGGCGATGTGCTGGTCGCCCGAGTCGCCTTCTTCACTCCGGCAACCGGTGCCTGGTCCGTTCCCTACCGCTCGCGAGGGTACCACCGCGACTTTGCTCGGCACCGGAAACGTACTGCTCACAGGGTTTAGACAAGAATGCAAAGGTTGCGGCTTAAAGCCGAGCAATGCTGCGGTTCTGTATGAGTTCTCTACCAACACGTATGCGTTTACCGGTGGGATGAACTCGGCGCGAGTTTTCGATAGCGCCGTCCATCTGCCCAACGGTCAGGTATTGGTCTCTGGAGGTACAAGTACGATTTCAAGCGGTGCAACGCTGGCAAGCGCCGAACTCTACACCCCGTAGGGAATCCGCGGCATGTTTGGCGAAAGATAAGGTGCGCCCTAAACTGCGATTACTACTTAGACTTGCCCCTTCTCTCCCCCGCCGTTGCACAGTAAATGGTGCAGCGGCTCTTTTTTTTTGTTACCGCGGATTGGCGAGAACTAGCCGAAAAACGTGAGTATGTCCACGCGTTGTCTCCAAAAATGTCAAGACTATTCCCTCCATAGACCCTTATCCTCATGCTCGTGATGGTTATGCGCAATGTAAAGAAATGGTTACTTCGAGCGTGAGACAACTCTTCTTACGATCGGGCATGAATCCAACTAACTGAACAAAGAAAGCCACAGAACAGGAGGACAAAGTTTATGTTGAATAAGGTCCTCACATCGACACTCGTAGCGGCCTTAATGGTTGGCGTTTCGAACCTGACTGTTGCGCAGTATGGCGGTGGAGGTGGCGGCATGCCTGGAAGCCCCACCTATAACCCTCACGGCAGCTATAGCAACAAGGGTGCCATCATCGGCGGAGTTGCCGGTGGCGCAGCAGCCCTCGGTGGCCTGCTCTACTGGAAGCACCACAATCGAGCCAAGCTGCAAGGCTGCGTGTCTGGTAGTGGAGACAAGCTGGTCAATGAAAAGGACAATCAAACCTACAGCCTCAACAACCCACAGAACGAGACGCTGAAACCCGGAGAACGTGTGGCGTTGTTGGGCAAGAAGGCCAAGGGTGATTCGGACGAGCCGACGTTCGAAGTCCACAAAATGAGCAAGGACCTTGGCCACAGCGGTAATGATGCTGGCGTTAATCCACCGACTGCCAAGAGAGGGCGGGACAATCCGCCCTCTCAAGAATCGAGGGTTGGGAGCACGCACGAGAATCCATGCACAAGCAGGTGGACAGATGTTGCTCGCATCACTATGTCTGACAGTTCTGTTGCCGCTATGGGCGGCTGATACCAACTCGCAGAAGGCCATCGACACCGCGCGGTCAGTCCTGACGGTTCGCGTTTACAAAGCGGGGCTGTTATCAGCTTTGGGACACGAACACGAGATCCGTGCCGCGATTCGAGAGGGTGCCTTCGACGAAAATAAAAACACAGTCGAGTTCATCGTGGATGCGCGCACGCTGCGAGTTCTCGACGCCGATGTCTCCGACAAGGACCGGGCAGAAATTCAGAGCACGATGTTAGGGCCGAAGGTTTTGGATAGCGCTGAATTTCATGAAATTCGCTTTCGCTCCACAAAGGTCAGCCGCGCAGGTGAGAATAGGTGGACGGTGCAGGGCGATCTGACGCTTCACGGGCAAGCCCGCCCTGTGAAGGTCGATGTAGAACGCGTGGATGGACGATACCGTGGGTCGGCTCGGTTGCGGCAGAAGGAATTCGGGATTACACCGGTGACGGTCGCGGGCGGATCGATCAAAGTCAAGGACGAGATTCGCGTCGAATTCGAGATCGCTGGAAAGTGTACTGAACCAAATACTAACCTTGCGTTTCACGAGAGATCTCTGCGTTGACATCGGCGAACGAATCTGTTCACGGGCTAATCGTGAACGCAACTGCATTCGAGTCCTTGCCGGTACATCCCATGACGAACGTGTTCGCTATGGCTCCCGAAACAGATGTCGTATTCCCGCTCGGGACCCGGGAGGAACCATTCCAATTCACCAAGGAGTCTCGACGAAAATTGTTGCCGTTAACTGTCAGCAGGAACTGATTGCCGCCTGCGGCTGTGGCGTATGGCGCGATTGAGCTAATAAAGGGTCGAGGATTACAAGTCCCGCCGCAGGATAAGCCGTGGGCGCCAGCGCAATCGCAAGCACATACGTGCAAGATAATTTTGCGACAGCCGTATTGTAGCGCTCTCGGCGAAAAGCGCTTTTCAAAACGCTTGATTCCACGTGACTCTAAACCTCCGAGTCATTGGATTACGGAGTCCGAAACTCAACACCACAATCTGCATTTAACTTCCTTGTAGCTTCCACGTCGAGGTCGGACATCGACACCTTCCGTGCGCGCTGTTCCGTGAGCATCCACAGTGTCTGGCCGACAATGGCATA
>QHYJ01000162.1 GCA_003223255.1 Acidobacteriota bacterium
CGGCTGGCTATTTTGGGACGCGGACTGCAAATTCTGTACGCGCATCGCGCGGTGGCTGGCGCCGATCCTGGAGCGGCGCGGAATGGCCTTGGCGCCGCTGCAGGATCGCCGCGTGGCGGAGTTGCTGGGCTTGTCGCACGCAGACTTGATGAAAGAAATGCAATTCCTCATGAGCGATGGAAACCGTTACGGCGGAGCGGACGCGGCCGTCGAGTTGGCCCGCGAAATCTGGTGGGCCGTGCCGCTAGTGTGGTTTTCGAAGATTCCCGGGGCGATGGAGCTCTTGCGCAAAGGCTATCGGTGGATTGCGGCAAGGCGTAAATGCGCGGCGGCGCAGTGCCCTGTGGGGCAAAGTTCAAAGTGACTGAGCCTTTCGGCTTGCGCGATCTGCGCTGCTGCAAGGCATGAAGGATTCGATACAAAAAGAAAGGAGCACCCCAGTTATGCATCCCACGGCGGCATTTCTGACTGACGTTGGGCTCGTGGCGCCTCTTGATGGAGCTTTGCGGCACAGCAGAGCGAGCAAGATTTTGGCTGGCCTTCTCCAATGTCACGCTGGTGCTTGTGCCACTGATCTTTGCCCTGGACTACAATCCGGACTCCGCATCCGGGACGAACCTGGTCTTTGACATGGCCACTCAGCTGAAGCACGCCATCATCGGGTTCGTCATGGCACTGACCTTGCTCGCGATCATCCTCTTCCGATTCATACCTCGCGACAAGTCCAGCGTGGCAGCGGGTCCGTCGCGATGAATAGAGCAATCCCGAGCTGTTGATTTCAGCGCGGAGCGCACAGAGATCACAGAGAAGAACCATGTGTCCTCACACCAGCCAGCGGCAAACCCAAATCGAGAGCGCTCGAGACGAAACGATCGTGATCACCGGCGCGTTCAGCTACACGGGGAAGTACGCGGCTGGAATCTTGCTTGATCGCGGCTGCCGCATCCGCACGCTGACCAATCGCCCGGAACGCGAAAATCCCTTTGGTGACAGGGTTGTAACTTTCCCGTACTACTTCGACTGTCCGGAACGACTAACGGAAGCACTGCGCGGCGCTTCCACGCTGATCAATACTTACTGGGTGCGTTTTCCTCGGGGCAGCTCCACGTTCGAAGCAGCGGTGCAAAATACGTGCACGTTGATCGCCGCCGCGAAGAAAGGAGGTATCAAGCGCATCGTTCACGTCAGCATCGCCAATCCCTGGCTTGAATCACCGCTGGGCTACTACAAGGGAAAGGCGCGGCTGGAGCAGGTGGTGATGGAGTCAGGACTGGCCTATACGATTCTTCGCCCTACCGTCATCTTCGGCCTCGAAGACATTCTTATCAATAACATCGCGTGGTTCGTGCGCCACTTTCCGGTGTTTGGGATTCCCGGCGATGGCCGCTATCGCATTCGCCCCATCTACGTGGAGGACATGGCGCGGCTGATCGCCGACGCAGTGGCACAGGAAGGGAATGCCGTCCTCGACGCCGTTGGCCCCGAGACTTTCACGTTCGAGGAACTGGTGAATCTGATTGCCGGTCAGCTCCGACGGCGCATCCGCTCGGTTCGCGTACCGGCCGCTGCGGCGTACCTCGCTACGCGCGTCGCCGGCTGGTTCGTCCACGACGTCGTCCTCACCTGGGAGGAATATCAGGGCCTCATGGCCGGTCTGCTGGCTCCGCAAGGGTCATCGACCGGGGAAACGCGCTTGAGCACCTGGCTGGCCGCGAACCGCGAGCACCTCGGCGCGCGCTACGCTTCCGAAGTCGCGCGTCACTATGCGCTCACCCCACCCCCTAGTTTTTTTCGTAAATGTTGATTCTAAAAGGCTTAGCTTCCTATGCAAGGGGTTGCAGCCATAATTGTTGGAATCGAGCGAAGTGCAAAAGGCGATGGATTGGGCTAAGAGTTGCGTTTTTTGCTTCAACCATAAATATGGTAGCATTGAATAATGAGGACTACCATTGACATACCGGATCCCGTTTACCGCCGCCTCAAAAGCCGTGCCGCGAGCGAAGGTAGCTCGGCAAAGGAATTGATCCTACGCGGGGTCGAGCAGGTGCTCAGGGGTCGCCCGCGCCGCCGGGGAAAAAGAGTTAAGCTTCCAATCATTAGATCTAGGCAGCCGGGAACACTCGAACTGGACAATGAAAGAATCTTCGAGATTATTTCTTTTCCCTGACATCAACGTTTGGGTGGCGCTGAGTTATGATCGGCACGTCCACCACATGGCTGCGCTCCGATGGTTTGAAGGTTTGGCACCAACCTCGCGTCTCTTCTTCTGCCGTCTCACACAACTCGGGCTGCTTCGGCTCTTAAGTGCTCCGGCGGTTATGGGGCCAGACCAAGCAAAGAGTCAGCAGGAAGCTTGGAAAGCGTACGACCACTGGCTCGAAGACCAACGTGTCGATTTCCTGGACGAGCCTAGTGAACTTGAAATTGCCTTTCGGAGCCTGACGCGGTCAGCGCAAGCCTCACCAAAGCATTGGGCCGATTCCTATCTTGCCGCTTTCGCACAAGCGTCCCGGCTCACCCTAGTCACTTTTGACCGAGCGTTTCAAAACAAAGCCAAGAACCTTATTCTCCTTGAGGCCTAGCACAAGAAGACTCGCAAGTGATTCACGATTCGGAGAGGATGCGCTTATAGTAGGCCTCGTACATGGGGATGACATCGTTGGCGCAGAATTTTTTCTTGGCGTTGACGCGCGCTTTCTTGCCCATTTCGCGCCCGCGGTCGGCGCGCGATAGAATTTCTATGGCGTAGCGTGCCGCGCTCTGCACATCGCCGGGTTCCACCAGGTATCCATCCACACCGTGCTCGACGACTTCGCGCATGCCGCCTGCGTTGGTGCCGATGACGGGAACTTCGCAGGCCATGGCTTCGAGCGCAGCGAGGCCGAAGGATTCAAGCTGCGAGGGAAGTAAAAAAAGGTCCGCGGCAGCCAGCTTCTGATAGACGGCGTCCTGCTTGCCAAGAAAGAAGACATCCTTTTGCAGCTTGTTCTTGCGAACAAGATATTCCGCGGCGCCGCGTTCCGGGCCGTCGCCGATCAGCACGAGCTTGGCAGGCATATTGGCTCGAACCAGCGTGAAAATTTCCACCGCGTCGGTCAGGCGCTTGACTGGTCGGAAGTTGGAGAGATGCATCAGAATCGGCTCGCCGTTGGGCGCCCAGTGCGCGGCCAGCCCTTTGTCGGCCGCGCGGCTGTACAGATCGCAGTTCACAAAATTCGGAATCACTTCGATGGGCCGTTTGATGTCGAACTCTTTGAGCGTCTTGCCCAGGAGATAGCGGGAAATGCAGGTGACGCCATCGCTTTGTTCGATCGAGAATTTCGTGATGGGAAGGTAGCTGCGGTTGCTGCCGACCAGAGTAATGTCCGTGCCATGCAGCGTAGTTATGAACGGAAGCCTACGTGGCGCGGCCATCGACCGTGCGAGCAGCGCGCTGACCGAGTGCGGAATGGCGTAATGCACGTGGAGCAGGTCGAGTGCCTCGGACTCGAAGACTTCGAGCATTTTCGTGGCGAGTGCCAGCGTGTAGGGCGGATGGTCGAAGAGCGGGTAGGTGACGACCTCCACCTCGTGAAAATGTATGCGCTCGTTGTCGAGGTTCAAACGAATGGGCGGGGCGTAACTGATGAAATGGATGTCATGACCGCGCGCAGCAAGCTCAATGCCAAGCTCGGTGGCGACGACGCCCGAGCCGCCGTAAGTGGGGCAGCAAGTGATGCCAATGCGCATGATCTGGGTTTTGCGGCTCCGTAACCTTTCTGGGAACGGCTACGATACATCAATTCTTTCTTGGTACGACCCCGTAATGCACCCTTGACGGTCGGTGCTGCTTGCGGGTCTGTAAGCCGGAATGCTAGAGTCGCGCGCACCGGGTGGGACGAATCCCGGTGGCGTGTCATCTTATCAGACGCACCTATTAGACGCGCGCATGAGGAGAATCGTGACACGACTTGCAGGTAAAGTGGCCTTGATCACCGGCGGAGGCACGGGGATCGGCCGGGCTACCGCGCTTGCTTTTGCCTGCCAGGGTGCGAACGTGGCCGTGGCCGGTCGGCGTCTAGAAAAAGTGAAAGAAGTTGCCGGAGAGATTAAGAAGCAGGGCGGGGCCGCGCTGGCGTTGCAGTGCGACGTCACGCGTGCGAAGGATGCGGAGCGGACGGTAGCCGAAACCGCAAAAAAGTTTGGCAAGGTCAACGTGCTGGTCAACAACGCGGGAACGCTCAGCGTTTCGACCGTCGACACCATCAGCGAAGAAGACTGGGATCGCGTCATCACGGTGAACCTGAAAGGGCCGTTCCTGATGTCGCGCGCCGCGCTGAAGGAATTTCGCAAGGTCGGCGGCGGGGCCATCGTGAATATCGGCTCGGTGCTCGGGCTGGTGGCGATGAAGGATCGCGCGGCATATTGCGCCTCGAAAGGTGGCGTGACCATGCTGACCAAAGCCATGGCCCTCGATCACGCGCACGAAAATGTTCGCGTCAATTGCATTTGCCCCTCCATCGTGGAAACCGAATTGGTGAAAGGTTTATTCGACGACAGCGAACAAGGCAGAAGATTAAAGCAATCACGCGTAGGCACGATCCCGCTGGGGCGCTTCGGCAAGCCCATGGACGTTGCGGAGTTGGCGGTATTCCTGGCGTCGGAGGAATCGTCGTGGATTACCGGCGCGGCCATCCCGCTGGATGGCGGTCTGACGGCTTTTTAAGTTTTGTCGATGAAAGCTATGAAAACGAAGACCAAACAATCCGCCGACGAACGCTGGGCCACCGAACTCGTGCGCGAGCGCATGAAAGAAAGCCAGGTCATCGCGCATCTCGGCTTCGACGTGGAAAAAGTCGAGAAAGGCCGCGCCATTTTCCTGTTGGACGTCCGCGCGCACCACAAACAGCTTCATGGCGTCGTGCATGGCGGGATTCTGGCAGCGCTCGCCGACACCACCGCCGCAATCGCCGCTTACTCCGTCGTGCCGCGGGGAACCGAAATCGCCACCGTCGAGCTGAAGATCAATTACCTGGAGCCGGTGCGTGGCGGACGCATCAAGTCGGAGGCGCGCGTGCTTCGAGCCGGAAGAAACTTCGTTGTCACCGAGTGCGAGATCTGGAATGAGGATAAGTCTATGGCAGCAAAGGCGCTGCTCACTTTCGGGGCAGCCGCAGGACACTCGATCCACGAATAGCAACGAATAGCAGGATTACTCTTCCCCGCCTTGCGCCGATTCCTCGCCATCCTTGTAGACGTATTTGATGACCCGCTTGAAGATAAGCAGGTTCGGGCTGCCTTGCCGTGTCAGCTTGATGCAATCGCGGTCATACCATTCGACCGTGCCACGCAGCACCTCGCCGTCTTCCAGAACGACGGCCATCGGCGTGTGCGACTGCATCTGCTTGACCCAGTAAAAGTTTTCGGCGTGCGTGATTTCCGGGGGCGCAGGTTTTTTGTTGGGCACCGGGCCATTATGCGGAGGGCGGGGGGCGCTTGGCTCCTTCACGTCCGCAAATCCCGGACGAAACATACGGCGATTCACCATGACTGCTGCTCCTTTAAGAACACCTCAGGGGTGGAGTGACTGTTCTTAAGATGCGCGGGCAACGCGTTAGGTTTCAAGGTATGCGATTTTGCACCACCGAGGCCAGCCCGAATCCAGCAAAAATCAGAAATGGCGCTCTAGCCCGCCGGAAGGCGCCTGTGCGAGCGACGCGGCAAGCGCATCAAGCCCCAGTTGGCGATTCAGGTTGCGGCGCGCACCGGCGTACAGCTCGTCAAAACCGGCAATGGCATGGACTACCCAAGCTGAATCAATGGATTTACTGAGTGCTTCCAGCTCTTTGGCGAGATTCGCGTTGCGGAGAACAGGCTCCTTTAGTTTGCAGGTGAGCTCCAACAGGTCGGTGAGCAATCCGTAAAACACCCCAATCTGATCCTCAATGGAAGACTGGCGGTCCTTGGCAAGCGCCGAAGTGTCGGCAAACAGCTGCGCGAAGCCCTGCCCCTGCGCCGCCCGTTCGAGGATGCGCAGCGCGTTTTTGCGGCTTTGGGCCGCGGCTGTAACGTCCATTTCGATGGCCAGCCCCGCGCTTCCCTCGGCAAGCTGTGCCGCCAGCTTGATCTCCGCGGGCTTGCGTTCCGTCTTTTCCTTGAGGATCCTTTCCACAGCCGTCTGCGGCAGCGGCACAAAATGGAACTGCAGGCACCGCGAGACAATCGTCGGCAGAAGCGCGTAAGGCGAAGGCGCCGTGAGAATTAGGGTCGCCGACCCCGGCGGCTCCTCGAGGATTTTCAGAAAAACGTTGGCGACGTCCCAACGCATCGTTTCCGCGCCGTCCAGGATGAACACGCGGCGCTTTCCCATCGGCTGGAAATACGCGGCGCGCTGCACGGCGCGCAATTGCCCGATGCGCAGCATCGGCCGAGCCACGGGACTTTTCAGGCGCACGGGATCGGGCACCAGCCCCCAAACGTCGGGGTGCGACTGAAGGATCAGCGGAACACGCTCGACCGTCGCGGCGTCGGCACTCTCTCCCCGCTCCACTAGGCCCTGCTCAATAAGCCTTTGCGGGTGCGCAAGCAGAGAAATGCGCTGGCACGTCGCACATTCGCCGCAAAAGTCGTCCGTCATCCGCTCGCAGTTTGCGGCTTGCGCGAACATGCGGGCCAGCGTGAACTTGCCCACGCCGCGCGATCCGGTAAAGAGCAGGGCGTGCGGCACGCGTCCGCTGCGCAAAGCGCCGCGCAGCGCCGCAACGATGTGCTCATTGCCCAGGAATTCTGCGAAGCCCATCAGCGGCCGCCCGGACCCGCATTCTGGAATACTTGCGTCGAAATGATCGGGTTCACCGCCCCGAGCACGTCTTGCGCAATCTCTTTCGGGGCCCGCATCGCCCCGCGCGCCGCGTCAAAACATTCAATCGTCACCCAGGGAGCTTCGCGCGCGAGCAGGTCGTAACCGCCTGCCGCGAGTTCAAGGTGCCGCAGGCTGGCCTCCAGAATGTCCTGCTTCGCCGAAGTGTAGGCCCGCTCGGATTTCTTAACCACGAACGCCTGCGCTTCGCGTGGCGGCACCCGCAAGTACACAATGCGGTCCTCCCGGGGAAGTCCGTAGATGCCGTACTCCAAGTGTTCAATCCAGCGGCGAAACTCAGTCTGTTTGTCGGCCGGTGCGCGCGCGGTCTGATGCGCCAGATTCGATCCGATGTAGCGGTCCAGCAGAACAATTTGGCCGTGGTTCAGCGCCGCTTCCAGTTTAGGCTTGGCTTCGTAGCGATCGCCGGCGTAGAGCAGGGCGGTAAAGTGCGGATCGACGGCTTCCAGCGGGCCAAAGTCACCATTCAAAAATTGCCCGACCATTCTGCCAAACCAGGATTCGTACTGCGGGAAACCCGTCGAATAAACCGAATGGCCCTGCGCGCGCAGCGTGTTGGCCAGGAGTTCGACTTGCGTGCGCTTGCCGCTGCCGTCGATTCCCTCGAAGGCGATCAGCCTGCCGAGAGGCCGTTTGTTGACTGGTGGCTGCACATCCACCTCGTTTGCAATGGCAACGTGACGCAACAGTTGCCTGCGAGCAGTCTAACTGCTGTCGCTCGCCGCCGCAACGCCGCGCGCCCTTGCTGCCCTTGCTGTTTGGGGCTTTGCGGAAAGTGGAGTTTGCGCGTCTCTCGCGATCATTAGCTTGTCATCCCGGCGGAGGGATCTGCTTTTCGGTTTGCAAGACTTTGCTAGCTGCTAGCGACATGCATTCGCCGCTTTTCTCCCTCTTGCGGCCAACGGTAAACTGTAAACGGCAAACGGTAAACCATGGCGACCACTTCGATTCGACAAAACCTGCTTCAGATTCAAGAAAGAATTGCCGCTGCCACCGCCCGGGTCGGTCGCCGCCCCGAAGACATTACCCTCATTGGCGTCTCGAAAACCCATCCAGCCATCGCCATCCAGGAAGCTTTTCAAGCGGGCGTAAGGCACTTCGGCGAAAACCGCGTGCAGGAATGGGAAGTCAAGCGCGTGGGCACTAACAATTTGTCCGCAACGTGGCACTTGATCGGTCATTTGCAAAGCAACAAAGCCGCGAAAGCAGCCAAGCTGTTTCATACCGTGGATTCTGTCGACGATCTGGTGGTTGCACAAAAATTAGACCGCGCCAGGGCGGAAGCAGGCCTTCCTGCCAACCTTCGTGTGCTCATCGAAGTTCGTGTGGCAAAAGAAGAAACCAAGAGCGGTGTCGAGATCGCCGCGCTTCCCGAGTTGGCGGAAAAAGTAGCCGCGCTGCCGCACTTGGATCTCGCCGGGCTCATGTGCATTCCTCCCTTTTTCGGGCCTGTAGGGGCGGGCCTTAGCCCGTCCCCGCCAGTAGAGGCTGGGGTTCAGCCCGGCGCCGTTTCTCCGGCCGACGCCGTTCGTCCTTATTTTCGCCGTTTGCGCGAATTGCGCGACGAACTGCGCGCCAAGCTTGCCCTGCCCCTGCCTGTTTTATCCATGGGGATGTCCCACGATTTCGAAGTGGCCATCGAAGAGGGCGCCACCGAAGTGCGCGTCGGTACGGCGCTGTTCGGAGGTCGCATGTAGCGTCGACGGTTTTTTGGGGGAGAGGGCGGCGGCTTGCCGCCGCTTCCTGCTCGCCGAAGCTCGCTTGGATTGTGCCTAGGTGTCATGCCGAGCTGTAGCTCAGGCGTTTAGGCCTGAGGGATCATGGCTGGACCAATGCACCAGCACGGTTAGTGCGAGCGATGAGAAATCTCTTTTCGCTTTTCATTCTCACCCAGCCAACTAAGGATCCGAGAGGTTTTTGTAATGGCCACCTTATTCACGCCCTTTCGATTGCGAGAAATCCAACTGAAAAACAGAATTGTTGTTTCGCCGATGTGCGAATATTCCGCAGTGAATGGTCATCCACAGCCGTGGCATCTGGTGCATCTGGGAAGCCGCGCCGTGGGAGGTGCCGCGCTGGTGTTTACCGAAGCGACCGCCGTGGAAGCGCGCGGCAGAATCTCGCCTGCCGACACCGGCATGTATCTCGCTTCCCATGTCGACGCGTGGCGGCCCATTGTGGAATTTGTCCACAAACAAGGCGCCGTTGCCGGCATGCAGCTTGCGCATTCGGGCCGCAAGGGAAGCACCAAACCTCCTTGGCTCGGCGGCAAGAAAGTCATGGCCGAGGAAGGCGGATGGGAGCCGGTTGCTCCCAGCACCGAACCTTTTGATAAGCACTATCCCATGCCGCGCGCGCTCACGGCGGGCGAGGTCCGCGAAATCGTGGACGCGTTTCGAAAAGCCACGGAGCGCGCCTTCGCAGCGGGCTGTGAAGTATTGGAAATTCATGCCGCTCACGGCTACCTGCTGCATGAGTTCCTCTCTCCGCTGAGCAATTTTCGCCAGGATGAATTTGGCGGCACTTTCGAGAATCGCATTCGCGTTCTCCTCCAGGTGATAGAGGCAGTCCGCGAAGTTTGGCCCGCGAGATTGCCGCTGTTCGTTCGCGTTTCCGCGACCGACTGGAAAGAAGGCGGCTGGGACCTGCACCAAACCATCGAGCTCAGCAAACGATTGAAGACCCTCGGCGTTGATCTCATCGATGTGTCGAGCGGCGGCCTCGTGCCGGGAGTGCAGATTCCCGTCGGGCCGGGCTATCAAGTAGGATTCGCTGGGCAGATTCGCAAGCAGGCAGCAATTGCCACCGGCGCGGTCGGCATGATTACCGAACCGGAGCAGGCGGAAACAATTTTGAGAGTGGGTCAAGCAGACTTGATCATCATGGCGCGCGAGCTGCTACGCGATCCCTATTGGCCGCGCCGCGCGGCCCAAATCCTGGGCGAAAGAATCCAGCCCCCCGTCCAATATGAACGCGCCTGGTAGCTCTTCGTGGCACAGGCATTCCTGCCTGAGGGCTTTTGCCTTGCCCTGAGCCGTTCACCGAGCGTCATATTGAGCGCAGCGAGAAATCCCGCTGCGTTTTTTCGGCCGGGGTCTTTAGCCATCTGGTTATGGTTGAGAACCGGACCCTGCAAAACCGCCGGGACACGGTACAAAGCCCGACGCAGTAATTAGGTCTTTGGCGGCGGTCCGAACATTGACTAAGCCATCCCAGGCGAGGGCGGCTCGGAAAATCATCCGCCCACGCGTTCATAGCATGGGCGATCGCCGATTCCCCCATGCTGCCTATCCCGCGGCAAACACGCCACTGACTGCGAAAGACTAAAACCCGCCCCAGGCAGGCGAATTGTATACTTGCTAACCGCAGGAATCAAAAGCACTTCACTGGCAGTCCACTTATGCGCTCGCGCCGCGCCTTACTTCCTAAGCAGGCCCGGCATGCTCATCTCGGTCAATGGTCATGCCACCAGACCGGTTTATTGCCTCGATGTAAGTCCTTTATTTGCCATTCTTAGAAAACTGCCGGGGTGTACATGATCTCTTCCCATTCTGGCCCTGGTTTCTCGCCGCCACGCCAAACGCCACTATCCTTCTTAGACTCAACATTTGCGACACTGGGTCAAAACAAACGACTCGATCTGCCTGTAAAATCAACCCATACGAAAATCCAGGGAAAGGGGGCGTAGCTCTAGCCGTAGAAACAGAAAATGTTAGAAATTCAAGAACGCGAGGGCGGGACGATCTTCTCCGTACGTGTCCAGCCCCGCGCCAGCAAAGATGAAGTTGCCGGAGAAATGGCCGGCGCGCTGAAGGTGCGCTTGCAGGCTCCGGCCGTCGAAAATCGCGCCAATGAAGCCCTGATCGAATTCTTGGCGCAACTTTTGAAAACGCCGAAGTCGGCTGTTAGAATTCTCAGCGGCGATCGTAGCCGCACCAAACGCATCGAGATTCGCGGCGTGACCCAACAACAGATCCAGGCGTTACTTGCCGAGGAAGCCTGACCAATGAAAAAATGCGCTATAACTTGTCATTCCGAGGAGCCGCTGGCGACACGGGTTCTGCGTCCCGGACGATTTTGCGGGACGAGGAATCTGCTTTTTCTTGGAAACTTCAAATGAGTGCAAACATCCAAGGCATTCAAAATGATTTGCGCAACGCCAAGCTCGATGGCTGGCTGTTTTACGATTTTCGCGGTCGCGATCCCATCGCGCAGAACATCTTGCAACTGCCCAACGGTATGCGCACGCGCCGCTGGTATTACTTCGTGCCCGCCAAGGGCGAACCGAAGAAGCTAGTCCACAAGATTGAATCGGAGTCGCTCGCCGCTTTGCCCGGAGACACACTGTATTACGCCGCGCAAGGCGAACTGCGCAAAAATCTCAAGAAGATTTTGGGCCGTGCGAAAAAAGTGGCCATGCAGTACTCGCCGAAAAACGAAATTCCTTACGTGGCCATGGTAGATGCGGGCACAGTCGAGCTCGTTCGCGGCGCCGGAGCAAAAGTGGTGAGTTCCGCCGACCTGGTACAAAAATACGAAGCCTGCTGGACTGTTGCGCAGAAGGAGTCCCATTTTTCTGCTGGAGTCATCATCGACCGCATTGTGCGCGACGCCTTTGAGCATGCGGCTAAATGCGTCCGCGAGGAAAAATTACTGACGGAATACGATTTGAAGCAGTGGATTCTGAAAGAGTTTGAAGCTGCGGGCATCTGGGCGGAAGAAGGCCCCGACATCGCCGTGAACGCCCACGCCAGTGATCCGCACTACGGTCCCACGGCGGATTCCGCGGCGCCCATCCGCGAAGGCGACTTGTTGCTCCTGGATGTGTGGGGAAAGAAAAAAACGCCGGGAAGCGTTTATTACGACGTGACCTGGATGGGCTATCTCGGCGCGAAAGTGCCGGAAAAATATTCAAAGATTTTTGCCGTGGTGCGCAAAGCGCGCGACCAGGCTGTGGAATTGATTCGCGCTCACGTCGCGAAGGGCAAACCGCTCGAGGGCTGGCAGGTGGACAAGGCCGCCCGTGGCGTTATTGAAAAAGCCGGATACGGGAAATACTTCTTTCATCGGACGGGCCACAGCATCGGCGAAAAAGTTCATGGCAACGGCGTGAACATGGATGGCCTCGAAACGCACGACGCGCGCCATCTCATCGCACATACGTGCAATTCCGTCGAGCCGGGAATTTATCTCCCCGAATTTGGAGTGCGCACCGAAGTGAACGTCTATATTGACGAAAAAGAAGCGCGCGTCACCGGCGCCGTGCAAAACGAAATTCTACCGTTGCTCGCATAGTCTAGGAGAAGAAGGAAAAGAATGGCTGAAGAAACAACCGCGCCCGCACCAGTAAGTCGGGCGCGCGATTCCAAGCACGACACCATCGCTTTACTGGTCGGCGCAGCGGGTTGGCTCGTGCCCGGGCTCGGTCATGCCCTGCTGAAAATGTGGGGCCGCGCGATCATTTGTTTTGTGACCGTCGGCGTGCTCGTCTGGGTTGGTGCCGGGATGCGAGGAAATCTTTTCACCTCGCGAGGGAATGACGCTTTCGATTCGCTGGGCTACATCGCCGATTTGGGCACCGGGAGCTTTTATTTGGTAGCCAGATCCCTCGAAACGAATGGGCCGGACGTATCGCACGCCGATGGCGATTATGGGACCAGGTTCCTGGCTACTGCCGGCGTGTTTAATTTGCTGGCGGCGTTGCATGCTTACGAAGCGGCGCGAGGATGCAAAGCATGACAGCGTTGAGGACAATGGGCTTTTTTGCCGTGATGCTGGCACTGCAGCTCAGCCACTTCCAGGCGCTGGTGATTTTTGCCGTGGTGATTTCCGTTGCCTTCGGGTTTTTGGGACGGCGCCAGCCCAAGGAGCGCCTCAAGTACATCCTCTGGACGCTGTTTCTTTTCCTCTTGATCGGCGTGGGCATCGGCTGGGCTATGTATCCCTTCTCGCATTGACACGCGGAGCATCTCGCTCTTTCGCGTTGAGAGGCTTGCACGGAGCAAGCGATCGCCCTGAAAAGCTCGCGCTGAGGTATGCCGGTTCCAGCTCGTCAGTTGTGCGGGCATCCAAGCGGCCAGTTATATTTGCGTTCGGATTCCTTGATGGTCAAATCCTTGATGGAGGCAAAGCGTGCGCGCATCAGACCGTGTTCATCGAATTCCCAGTTCGCATTGCCGTAGGCACAAAAGGAGGCCGACGCTGAGCTGCTCGAACGAACCGAGGGGATCCGCAAGCGCTGGATCGCATACTGGCTTATCACCACAGGACACTGCGCTACGATGACCGGGACCCAAAGTGAAGGCAGGTCGGCAAAATGTGCAAAAGAACTAGAAAACGAGCGCGAGCCATAGTATCCGCGTGCGTATACTATATCGGTTCCTAGGCTGTGCCCAGAGCCTCAATTCTCATTGGAAATGCGAACCGAACCGACTGAAAAGTTTCCGCCTAAGCCACAATTCCGTGCTCACAAATGGGACGGGGAGGCTAAGAAATGAGAGTCGTGACCCCGCTCGCGAAAGTTCTTGTTCCAGGGTTAATCCTCTTCTGTGCAGCGCCCGCCCGGGCACAAGGCACCCGCGCCGACTACGAGCGCGCAGCGCGGTTCTTGACGGGTGATCTGGGGAAGCTCGTCCAAGGGGCGGATATCAGGCCGACCTGGATCGAGGACAGCGACCAATTCTGGTATCAGAAGCCGGGTCTCGACACGGAATTCGTTCTTATCAATACGACAAAGAACACACGAGGCCCCGCCTTCGATCAGGCGAAGCTGGCGGAGGAGCTGTCGAAAGCAACGAGGAGGCAGATCCGGGCAAAGCGGGCGGCTATTCGCTTTGCGGCCGAAGGCCAACGTTGGACCTGCATTCTTTCAACTTATGCGTGCTTGCGGGAGAAACTGCCTCCCGAACGGGAGGAGGTATCTCCCGACGGAAATTGGTCTGCGTTTGTTGAGCAATACAATCTTTACCTTCGCAATCTTTGGACGGGTACAGTGGCCCAGTTAACAACGGACGGCGAAAAATCGTGGGACTACGCCACGCCACTGCCCTCTTCGGATCTTCTCGTCCGCGAGGGGACTGAAAGAGTGGAGCAACACGCGGCAGTCTTCTGGTCCCCCGATTCAAGCAAGCTAGTGACCTATCGCATCGACTCGCGCAACGCGGGGAGATTCACGACTCTGCAATTTGTGCCCCCTGACCAACTCAGGCCCAAGGCCTTCACCTACGTCTATCCTCTGCCTGGAGAAATCGTGCCCACAGCGCAGCCGATCATCTTTGACGTGCAAGCCTTGCATCGCACGGATATTCAAACAGCACCCCTCGAAATCTATTTTCAAGGCGGCCCGTCCTTCTCCTGGTACAAAGACAGCAAGCGAATTCACTACATGTTCCGCTCGCGCGGCGACAAGCGATTTGAGTACCGTGAAGTGGACGCCGACACGGGCAAACAGCGTGTCGTGGTCGAGGAGGAAGCCAAGACTTACATCGACCCCGGAGAAAACCGAGCCATACCCGTCAACGAAGGTGCAGAAATTCTGGTGACCTCAGAACGCGACGGCTGGAACCACATTTTATCTCTACAACGGAAAAACGGGGAGCTTGGTAAACCAGGTCACAAAGGGGCCTTGGGTGGTGCGAAGCATCGCCCATGTTGACGAGAAAAACCGGCAAGTGTACTTCCTCGCCGGTGGACGAGATAAGGACGAAGACCCATACCTTACCCACCTCTACAGGGTCAATTTCGACGGCAGTGGTCTGCAGTTGCTAACGCCGGAAAATGCAAATCACACTGCAGTTGTTTCGCCGGATAGCAAATTCTTCGTGGACAACTATTCGCGGGCTGACCTGCCCGGTCAATCGGAGTTGCGCAAAACTTCCGATGGCTCTGTGGTCCAAGTTCTTGAAAAGACCGACACCGGCGCGTTGCTGAAGACAGGGTGGAAGTCTCCCGAGCCCTTCAAAGGAGTGGCAGCAGATGGAAAAACGGAGATCTACGGTCTCATTTGGCGGCCAAGCAATCTCGATCCTTCCAAAAAATATCCGATTATCGAGCAAGTCTATACGGGGCCACAGGGATTTTTTGTCCCGAAAACATTTGGTGCCGCGAATGCAGGTCGGCGCGGTTTTCAATCTGTGGCGGAGTTGGGATTCATCGTCGTTATGGTAGACGGTCGAGGAACGACGGGGAGGTCCCGCGCGTTTCACGAATACTCCTACCACTTAGGCGGAGTTTTTGACGATCACGTTGCGCTGATCAAGCAAATGGCCCAGCGATATCCCTACATGGACCTGGAGCGAGTGGGAATTTACGGGACGTCTGCGGGAGGGTACGCGGCGGCGCATGCCATGCTGGTCCACCCGGAGCTGTACAAGACCTGCGTCTCCATTTCCGGTGACCACGACGCCCGGCTGGATAAAGCCTGGTGGAATGAGTTGTATCAAGGATATCCGGTGGGTAAGGACTACGCGGAGCAGTCCAATGTGACTCTGGCGGACAAACTAAAGGGCCATCTTCTACTGGTCCACGGCGACGTTGACAACAATGTAAATCCTGTCGAGACCATGCGATTCGTGGATGCACTTGTCAAGGCCAACAGGAACTTCGACATGTTGTTGGTGCCCAACATGTATCACGGAGAAGGCAGAAATCTTTATCTCGTCCGCCGCCGCTGGGACTACTTTGTCGAGCATCTCCTGGGAATAACGCCGCCAGAAAATTTCGAAATCACGCAGGCAGCGTCCAACGAATCCGAAGGTCAGGATTAAGGGGGGCGTGCGCCTAAAGGCATTGGGTGGAGTTTTGTTTTTGTCGTGCCCGCAACTAATCATCGAAATACCCCCCGACTGTGGAGGAACAATGGACCGGCGGCGATTCCTGCAAAATCTGGCGGTGACGACGGCAACGATCCAAGACCTCGTCCGAGACGCGAGCACGGGAAGATTCGCGGATTCGCCGGCCGCATCTAGTCTCGTGACCAACGAAAACGTCTGCACCGAGATCGACACTACTGGCTACACACAAGTCAGTGAGTTCAAAACTGGATCAATCGTTTGGAAAGTTTACGAAGACTTACGGACGCGGGAGGGCTCTCTTGCATTCATTTCCTCGCAAGGCGCCGGCAAAGTCCTGCCAAAAAGTGCCGAGGCCGCGTTCGACGAAGCTGGCACTCCCTATCTTGGCTTGAGCTTAAGTGACATAGGCATGTCAGGCCGTGACCTCCTCGCCGATCGCCTGCTCGAAAAGGGTGATCCTGACCTGGAGACCGTGAGATTGGCTGCCCCGCCCCAGGGATCAGAGAGAGAAAACGGCCAGTTTCGGCGTTATCGGTGGGATACGTTTGTAGGCACAAAAGAATGTTTCGACACCATGCCGGTTTATCCGGGCGGCAGCACTCGAACCTATCACCCGGGGCAATATTTCCCCGAACTCAACAATGCGATGGCGATGAAACGTTACGACGGGCTCCTCGGTGGTTGGATGCCCGCGGCGCGAAAAGTGTTTTCGAAATCAGACACCGCCTATTACGAGGTGTTGGTCTTTGGCGACGTCGAAGCTCACGACAAGTTTATTGTGCAAACATGGCACCGGACAGCCTACATCGAGGACGGCAAGATTACGAAGGCGGTCTACGGTCACAGCTATCCCGCTTTTCCGCCGGCACGAACGGATCCGCGTCCGGAGGACTTCTATCGCGCCTTATTGCTTTTTGCTGAGTATTGGGAAAAGCAGATGCGCGATTTTGCGCCGACTGTCCTTCCCGAAAACGTTTGGACGGATATGTCAAAGCACGCCTTCAGCAAAGAGTTAATGGTCCGGCCGGGCGGCGTGTATCCCAAGTATGGCGCCGTGGACCGTGACTATTACGGGCCGGAATACGACGGATTTCAGGATATTTTCACCATGTCCGTTTACGCGAACCTCGAATGGGGGCGCTTCGACCTCACACGGCAAATTGTCGAAAACTATTTCGATGACTTTGTGGATTCCAAGGGCGTAAACAACATGCGTGGACCGGAAACTGCGCAGTTTGGCATGACCCTCTCCCTGCTGGCTCGCTATTTCAACTACACCGGGGACAGCAGCTTGCTGATGAAACACAAGGCCAAGATTGAAGCAACGGTTACTCTCCTTACCCAGCTGCACGACGAGAGTTTGAAACTGGCGGAGAGCGATCCGGGTTATGGGTTAATTCATGGCTGGAGCGAATCCGATTCCTGCTTGGCTCCGAAGCCGAACACATGGTGGCTTCCGTACTTCGCCAATAATGCATACTCGGCTCGGGGACTTAATGATATTGCCAGCGCCTGGTCTTCCATTCACGGGGTTAAGCCCGGGTTCGGTCTTGAAAAAACGGCCGCGGAATGGCGTAGACGCAGCAGCGTCCTGCGCGACGCAGTTGTTTCGAGTATGCTGAAGAGTGTGTGGAAGGATAGGAACCCGCCTTACATTGGCCTCTTTCCCGGCGCTTCGCTGACGTTTTGGGAATCGATGCAGAAAGAAAGGCCGAGCCCCCACCAATGGGCGCATCGAGCCTATGCCGAGCTGTTGCAAGCGGATGTGTTGCCGTCGGACCTGGCGAACCTTGTTGTTGACTGCATGCGCGCTTATGGCGCCACAACAATTGGCATTGTGGCGAACGTCGAACCGCCGCATCCGACCGGCCGGGACATCCTGGGCTTTATTTCGTATGGCTATGCTCAAATGCTCCTGCGGCTCGACCGCATTGAGGAGTATTTGCTCTTTCTCTACGCACACCGCTTTCATGACCACACGCGTGGAAGCTGGGTAGCGGGAGAAGTCTCAGGCATCCGGGGCGGCACAGCCACGTTCTGCATTCCGGCGCAACAAACAATCCCCTTGCTGGTGCGCTGGATGCTGGTCCTCGAGGATTCCGATGAGGAAAAACTCTATTTTGGCAAGGGCCTTCCGCGCGATTGGGTGGTCTCCGGAAAAGGGATCAAGATAGAAGGGGCGCCGACGCGGTGGGGAAGAACCGACTTTAGCATGCAGGCTGCCGCGGATAAGAAGAGCGTTTCCGCGCGCGTGAAGTTGGCTCAAGCTGGCTCGCCTGGCGAAATACAGGTCAAATTCCGAGTGGCTAACGGCAATTCTCTAAAGTCTGCTTCAGTCAATGGTAGGCCAGCTGCCTTCTCCGGCCTTCATGGCGACACCGTCGCTATCAAAACGCGAAACGCAAAGAACTTTGAGATCACTGTTCAGCTCGCCGAGCAAGCCTGACTCCATTTGTCCAGGTCATTGCTTTGACCAACCGCTATGACTTCCTTTGTGATCGGGAGGATGCAATTTGTATCCTGCCGCTTGTTGTTGATTGAGGGTTGCAAGGATCTCCAGCAGTTTTTCAGCTTTCTCGAGCGTCGCCTCACGAGAATCTACTCGAGGACTTGTTAGCGTTGCGGCATCTTCAGCGTATTGTCGAATCTGACTTCGGCAGGGGCGGCCATCGCTGCGAGGTGAGCAATGTCGAATTCTTTGTACAGGTCAAGACAGAACAGCTCTGGCGCATTTTGAAACGTGACCGGAACCTGCAGCACATAATCCAGGCTGGCGATGCCTTCGTGGACAACCACATTTGAAAAAACATCTGGCTGAAGCGCTGTCGCAACCAGCGCGATTGCTTCTGTGCGGATACCCCTGGATTCCAGGCGTACCTTCTGTGCGCCGGTACGTTTTCGAAGCCACTCAGCAATCGCAATGAGTTGAGCCGCCTGAATTCCGACTGCACGCTCTCCTTCTGCATCCAGAATCTGCGCATACGAAAATGGCTCGAGGTCCTTCCAGGCGTCGCCAAAGAAAGTGAGGTCGAGAGCCAAAACCTGCTCGTCACGATTCACGCGGCTGGACACATCCGCCGCTGCAGCCTTGCGACCCTGATCGTGAAGCACGAGAGTGGCGGGAGCGTTTGCACGAGCATCGATTCCTTTCACCCAAAGACCGCTGGCGGCTAAACCATTGTCCATTTCGAACAAATACGAAAGTGTCTCAAGCCCTTTGTTCTTGGTATTGGCCAGAGTCCAGATCCGCGCCAAGCGCTCCGGCTTGTATCGAACAATGGAGTTTAATTTCTGTCGTTCCGAATTTGTCCAGGCAGACTTCACGGTGGAACCTGAAGGAATGGGTGAGCGCCTTATTGCGCCGGCCATCTTGCGTGCCAAATCCAGAATGGTCAGATTGTCTTTTGGGAGCCCAACAACGAGTTCATCATAGGTTTTGATCTCCTGGCCCGAAGGAATTTCCTTCTCAACGATCGACATGCCGAATTGCTGGCTAAAGAAACGATAGGCGTGCTCGCGATTATCGAGCTGATAGTTATGCGTGCCAGGGTCGCGGTTCTCGTACCACTGGAAGACATCCTCTTTGTCATCGAGTTTGAAAAACTGCCGAATGCAATCGTAAATCAATGGCTTCACCAGCGGCGCACGAAAGCAGCAATCGTCCTCCGCATTGTGGATGAGCAGCGTGGGGCGCGGCGCCATCATCGCGGTGAGATGCGTGTAATCGAGATTCGCGAGAAAATCTGTTCCGTTTTGTTCGAGGTCGCCTAAGTCGCCGTATTGCCTGGCTTCCACCTTAGTCGTGGTTGAGGAATAGCCTGCGACGGGCACTGCAACTTTTACGCGTTCGTCCAAGGCGCCTAAAAAAATCGTTTGCCATCCGCCGCCGGAGAGCCCGGTAACGCCGACGCGATTGTGATCCACACTCGGATGGCCGCAGAGGTAATCGAGCCCGCGCCGCATTTCCAGCAGAAAAATTCCAAGCGCATTGGCGCCGACCAAGTCCAGATGCGCCCCGTACCAATGCTGGTTTCCCTCGGCCCGCAGCTCACCAAATGAGAGCCATTCCAGGTTCAGCGCCATGATGCCATGTTTGGCAAAATTGATACACCGCTTTTGTTTGTAGTCGACTGCTTTGCCCATCGGGCCGACGTGCCCATTCACATTTAAAATTGCGGGCACTTTGCCTTGCAACTCTTCCGGTTCGTAAAGAATCGCGACAGATTGAAAGCCCGGAACAACTTCATAGCGCAGTTTGCGAAGACGGTATCCTTGATGAGTCTCAATAGTCCCGACCTCTTCGAATTTTGTCGGGGAGTTGACCCATTCCGGCGGCCAGCCGTGAAACACTACATCCTGCAGTAAGTGTCGGCGCAGGCGTTGGGACTCCTCCCTCCATTGCGCCGAGCTCGTCGCAACAGGCGGCGGAGTGACACGGCTCAGGATGAACGCCTTCATCTGCAACAAAGCGGCACTGGGCACGAGTATTTCGTCCCCCAACACGGTCTGAAGGTCTTCGGGGGCGCTTTGCGCGAAAGCCTCAACAGAAAACAGAAAGCACGCGAGGAGCGAAAAACCAATCACGTGGATGCGATGTCGCAATAACCGCATCGGCGGCTCCGGTTACGAAAGTTGTATAGGCGCCCAAGGCCCATAAAAAAGGCCCTTTCCGTCTGGGCTAAGGCGCACCCAAGCACGGTAGCATAGCGCGAAATTCCGCCGGACGCATGACAACGCGAACGGTGCACTCGGATTTCTGAACAGGGAGAAGACAACCTCGGGTTGTGGCCCTGACGCAACGGTACGAGGAGTTCGGCTACGACGGACTCTACGACCGCCGCAAGGGACGCCAGAGTCCGCGGCGCGTGCCCTTGGTGACGGTTGAGCAGGTACTCGCGCCGTACCGGGAGAACTCCTTGGACTTGAACGTGCGGCACGAGAAGCTAGGCGAGCCGATGATGCGGATGCCATCGAGCCTCTCCTTGGCGCTCCTTGCCAGAACAAATGTCGGAGTGCCGCTGATCTGCAGGGTGGCGGCTTCCATGGCGCCTTTCTGCGCTTCAGCGCACCGTTGATGGAATCACAGTGCTATTTGCCTGCGGACTATCTTGGCTCGCTGCAATCCTATCTCCAACGTAGAACTCCATTAATACGACAACGTTTGGACCACCGTAGTGGACCTTGGACCGCAGCGAGACCGCCGTGGCAGATTCAGTTCGCGCTGAAATTCGATTTCTGACGCGTTCTCTGCGAAGCGCGCGGCTTTGTTCGGACGTGCCTCGGATCATTTCTTCTGGGCGCTGCGATCCTGTTGCGCTCTTGCCTAGTACTGTTTTGATGTGCCTGCGGAAATTGTTCCTGAACATCTAGGGCTACTCGCTCTGCTTTGCTGGTTTGAGGGTCCACGCCTGCAAGCGTGCCAGTTCTAGCAGATGTTCGGAATGAAATCCCGGCGGGAAGATCGGCCACGACCAGATCTCCGGCGAGTCCACAGCGACATACTGTTCGGTGGCCAGCCGTGCGGGCGCGACCATCACTCTTTCCGGAGGCGCCCCGCCATTCATGAGCTTCCTCGCGATCTTCGCCATAGCGACGAGAAAGGCCTCAGGCGGTACACTTTGACTGCCCAACCAGACTGCGTTGGGAATTTGATGGTTATACTGAATGAACCTGTACACGTCATGTGCGCTGCACTCGAACTGTGACCAGGTCACGACGACCGCCTCGGTCATTTGCGGCGAGGGCAGACTTGGTCCGTAGATGGTGAAAGGAAGGACCACCCCAGTATCCGCTCTCGGCTGCGCCGTCATTCGCTCAGCAACAAGGGTCATGATTTCTGCGGGCGAAAGCGTGTATGCGCCGAGGACCTGGAAGTTGACTTCCGATTCCACTTGGCTTGCGATATCGACGATTTCGCTCGCGCTGAACCTGTGTTCGCGTGCGCCGTCGGCGTACAAGCGAACGGCCTGCGGGCCGGTGATGAACTGGACCTGGGGAAATGACTTCAGGTAACGAATGAATTGTTCAAAGTAGCTGAACGCGCGCTCACGCGAATCCGGCGGCCGTAACGGATAGATCTGCCATTGCTCGCGCGTGGGATTGGCGCCGCGGGCAAAGTTCATGTCCCAAAATTGGCTATGGATGAACTCGCAGGGATGAAAGTAAAGGCTGATCAGCCCGCCACCATTACTGGTCATCTGCTCGTAGAACCTGCGGAACTTGTCCTCGCTCTCTTGGATGTTGGTCCACTCGCCATTGGGCCGGAGTTGCGGGCCCTCTCTGGTGTTAAAAATATTTAGGAGCCCGCCGTAATAGAAAGGTTGCCCATTCAGCCCAACGTGCTCTGCCTCGTCGAGATACAAGCCTACACCCCAACTGGCGAGCGAAGGAAAGGCCTGTGGCGCCCACGAGCTGCCAGGCTGCCCGTAGCAGCACGGCTTCTGTTTGAAGATGCGTTGGACATCGTCAAAGCCCGGGCGCTCGCGCCGCGAAAATTCGGCTACTCCCGTTTCCCAATCCAACAGCGACTCGTATTCCGCCGGAGTCGGATGCTGGCTGTGCGTGTTGGAGTGGTAGCCGATGGCATGCTTTTGCAGCGCTGCAATCACGTCGGTGCGATGGCGGCGCTCGAGCGTGCGCGCTTTCTCGCCAACAACCTTAAATGTCGCCTGAATGCCCTGCTCGGTCAGGAACGCTGCTAGGCGTTTGGCCGCGTCATCGCTCTGCGGCAGGATGTAGTCCTCGGTGTCGAACCAGAGAACGACATAGACCTTGCCGGCTGCCGGCTCGTGGCCGAGTAGATTGGCATCCACCAGCAGGAGGACCGCTATCGCGCAAAGGATGCGAGAAAGGGGTAGCAATCGTTTCATCTGCTCCCCATAATGCTGGCGATTCGGCTCAAGGGCAAGCATTGCGAAATCCAAGTTGGTCATATTCTCCCGATCGACCAAGCCCGCCAGAAAAAGGTCCTCCAAGCGCGGGGTAGAAGCAATCGGAGCGGGGCGCACAACAAAACTGACCCTCCTATCGGCCCTTAGAGTGTGTGATCGCATCCCACGCCCCAAAGACGGCAATATCACCTTGAAACGAAGGTTGGCGCTTCAGCCATTCGTGCACGGTGACATTGGGGCTTGAAACTTTGTTGTTGGTGTTGACCACTTGGAAGGATCACTACGACTGTGGCCCGCACTCTTATGTCGGCCAGTAGTCTTCCTGCAAAACCGGAAGGCGGATGCAGCGCCTTTAGAGCAGCGCAGTTCTTCATTGAAGATAACGGCGTAGCCCAATCACACAAGCACCTGCTTCGCAAGCTTCAGACGAGTGTCCGTCGTGACCTGGAGCGCCTTAAAGCTGATTCCGGCTCTGGAAAACTGTGTTCATGGCCAATTTTGTCTGCCGGATCAAAGCGGATCATCTCTTTCGCGGTTTTTGGCCGAGGGTTGTACCATTCCATATTCATTGGAAGATAGCGTCGGCAAGAAAATACGGGATGTCTACCCTCGCGCCCGCTACATTCCGACCGCAGTGTACGTGGACGGAAGGAGTCTGGAGCTCCGGCTTCGTGATACGAGTCGCAAATCAAGGGTGGCTATTCGCGAACTGCCCAAGCAAGAGCGGCGGGACGATGGCCAGTTTCGTTGTAGCCGGTCACCTCAAGAGTCTTGAGGTCAATTGCGGCGGCCTGGATTCAGCCATTGTCACCTTTCAGAGAAACGGGAAACGTTTGCACCTCTTGTTGGCGATGTCGGTGGATGTGAGCGTGGTCTCGTGCGCGTTCGCCGCCCCTAACCTGCTTACCGTCAGGCGCAACGCCAAACCCTTCGGCACCCACCGTACGGGACACTGGTCAGCCTCCAGGCGGAGACACGCCCTGGCTACGATCTGCCGCGAATCCGTTCGAATCTGAATGGTAGGATCAGCAAATTCGGATCGTGCAGGCCCCCGCACCATCCAAATGCCACGAGCCGGTTCAAACCCTGAAAGCGTCGAACTGTGAAATATCTGCCAAGATCTGGCCGACTGGGAGAGTTCTAAAATCGTCCCCTAGGGCGAGCCAATTCCTTTGTCATGAATCATTCAAATGAAAGTCTGAAGGTACTTTCTGGCAAATATTTGCAACTTCGTGTTTCGTCGTTGCGAACTTCTTCGTTGTCCATGAGTTGGTGTGCGGGTAGAGCCTTCGGTTCGGGGCCGATTACTTTTGCTTTGAAGTACGAGTCGAGCCAGGGCGATACGGACTCAGGCTGCGTTGGCTGCGGAGGAACCGCCGGATGTGCCACTGTCCCGTCTTGCGCGTTGCCAGGGCCCATTCCCGTTCCTGGGTTTGTAGGGCTTTGTCTGATTGACGAAAACGATTCGCCACTTTAGCGTGACGCAAATGCAGAACCTCCTGCAAATCGTGTTGCAGCAGTCCTGGCTGAATATCAATTACCCATCGAGTGCTCGGCCATTGCGATTGCCGCCTGAAGTTCTGCGCAAGGAACGAACGGCGAACGGCGGGTGGGAGCATGCAATCAGGATTTTTCTTGGTCCACTTTACGGCGCAATAGACGAAAACCAGCGGCCCGAGTTTATATGCCCGATATGCAGAAGGATGTATTCGGCCCCGGACTCGGTCGAGTCGGGGAAAATACCGAAGTGCCGAAAATGTGGTTGCCTGCTGGCGTCGCTACGCCAAGCTCTCAAGGATTTCTATGCTGAGCGCCGGGAACTAAGAACCCGGCGATAGAAATATTGTGCCTCTTCGCCTTTGAAACACCCTTAGGGTTCCGTCCGTAAGCGAAAATCTTACGCAAAAGTTTGCGAGCGGCCGACAGACGGTGGAAGGCCCGCCGTGATACGAATGAACGTAATGGTCGAGGGCGCATGGGTAAGGTAATCGAGTTTCCGGCACCTGGCATTTCGTATCTGCTTCGGGGGAAGCCAGCGGCGAAGAGTTCCACCTTGGCCGCGGGCGGTACGATGTGCGGGATTTGCGGCTGCATGAAGGCCGAGGGATTGCGCCGCAGCCGGGGCTGCCCATGCGCCTGCCATCCAATACGGCTTAAGTTAATCGAAAACTTCCAGAGCCAGCCGGCTTAAAGTCGCACGATGAATTCAAACCGACTGAGAAGCCAGCCAGCGATTGCCTCGCCCGGTCAGTAGGCCGTTGCGATTGAGCGCACCCGCGATCACTTCATCCGGACAGATTCGCGCGAGCGTTCTCACAGCATCGACGATTTCTTTCGATGTCTGTTTGCTATTCTGTCCGCGCCGCCGAGGCAAGCGCAACTCTGTGTGCACGCCCCCTTTCCAGTGAAGGATAAGAATCAGTTCGCCTGCCTCTGCGTCCACATCCGCTACAACCTCATGGATCAGCGTTCGAACGATGCGTTTTTTCAAACGAATATCGGTGTCCGCACAATTCCACACCGTCTCCAGTTTGGCCGCCAGCTCTTCAAACTCTTCCTGTGTCGGGGTTGTTGCTTTCCCTAGACCGTGCACGTGCTGGTCGATTCGCTGCATGACTGGATCGAACATCCATTCCGGGATCTCCAAATGTCGCGCTTCCGCGTTTCGTCGACCCTGCACCGAGACACAACCCGGCCATTCTTGGCGAACGTTTGATGAACTGCCACAACACGGTCGCACCAAGGATGCCAGGGATAACGGACTTCTCGCGATTCGATATTATGGGTGTTGCGTTGTTGAGTTGTACAACAAAGGCCGCCCGCATTTCGGTCGGGGGCCAGGCATACCTGAATCATCAGAAGGCATTCCGGTGCTGGAAATTTCAGGTCACCGAATTCCGTGTGGTCACCGAGTGGTAGGGAGCTCTGTCCTCGGCGGTCTGCATCACGAATATCGACTGGAAAAAGTGGCGGTATGAAAAGCAGGCGAAAACCCAGAACCATGAGGTTTTTGCAGAGCACACCGGTTCGCGGACCAGAAACGGCTCTATCGGGTATTCAGCCCACGCGATCTTCCACGAATTATCGGAATATCGCGCCTGCATCTTTAATGCCCTTTACCTTGAGCAACGGGAACTGAGGTGAACAGCCAGGAGAACTCAAGAGGAGGCCGCGTTGGTTGAGCAAGACTTCCGGCAACCGACGAACGCCTCCCGCCACGCATAAATGGGCGATCTCCCAGGATCTCGGTGCCTTCCATGAGTTGACTGGCCAATGTGCACTCATTCTTGGGACTCTTGTCAGGATCTGTGTTCAGAAGAGGGCTTCCACTTCCCCACGAAATTAGAATGAAAGCAATAATACCCTCCAGCTCTCGTTTTTGTGGCGGATCGGATCAAGATAGGCCGGTTAACCATGAGAAGGCCAACGGCAATCGTAGCAGTCCAGAAAGGGGCAGTTATGTCTTGTAGCGCGCAGCGAATTCAAAACCATTCAGTCGGTCAGCCGGCAACGGGAGCTAGCTACGGGAGGATACAAAAGGCTCCTTCTGTCTTGCAACTCGCTGGCTGCGTGACGCTCGGTTTGTTCTTTGCCGGCATCGTGGTTCCAAGTTTTCTTAGGTCCGGGATGGCCACCAACCATGCCCTGGCAGTTGGGTCCCTCCGCGCCCTAACCATCGGCAGAGTCACACGCTTGTTCACGCTACAGAACCTCGCATCGGCCCTACTGGGCGGGTTGTTCGGTACGCTGATCGCGGTCGCCATCGAATTCCCCGGCACGCTCGCCAAGGCCAGTCGAATTTTCCTTCCGTTTCGACCGGTCGATTGGATAGGCTTCCTCTCACGCCAGCCAGGCCGCCCAGGGTACGTCGACGAACGAAAGTTGGCCTGATTTGTTTTCGAATGCCGTCGGGGGGGATTTTCCCGACATCCTCCCCAGAGAAACGCGCGGGAGAAAAGTTATTCTAGCGTGTTTGACGCAGCCTTGCTCACCAATGCAGTCAGCCGTGAGTGATGGGGATCCGTCAGCTTCACCGTCGAATGCACTTTTTTTGGCGCCGATTTTTCAATGAACCCTCCAAGACTCAAGTTTCTCATCCTTGCAATGTCATCACGTCCACCGGCGCTCCAATGGCCCCACACTCTCGGGTGTCTCGACTCGGGAAGTGGACCTCCGAGAATGGGACACTGGATACTGTGAGTCTTGTGCTCGTCGCCGTCTAGTAGGGCAAACTCACTTCGTCTGCCTCCAACGAATATTGATGTGATCTCCGGGCATGAATAGCCTTTCGTATCGCCAAACACTTCCTTCGTGCGCAGGAGTAGGAGCCGCGTCAACTTCCAGCGTTTGAGGGTGTTCAATCGTGACGGTCACCCCTATAGTGGGATAGCCGAAATGTTGGGCATAGTAGAAGAACAATGGGTAACTTACTGCGCATCTTCCGCCGAATCTATAACTAATACCCTTGGATGCAGGGTGAATCTTCACAGGGTCTGCGAACCCTTGAAGGACGGACGGTTCATCTTCCTTAGATTGTAACGTGGGTCGCCACTCATAACTTTTTTCGGAAGAAATAAGCGTCAGAGAATCGAGACGAGGATTCTCAGCCTGCTCGAAATCAATCTTGTACTCGAACTCAAGAGTCTCCTGTGTGGGGTTAACCAACTCGAAGTCGAATTCCATGTCAATCTGTATGAAGTCCGCTTGGGGAATCAGTTTATACCGTGCATTGAAATTCTTGCGGAACAGCTTCGTATCGAAAACCAATCGTCTGAGGCGCTCCCTTAACTGTGGTTGGTGAGCAAATCCCAAGAGATATTCAAAAATATCTCTGGCCGCCTCCTTTAACAGCCTAGCTTTCAAGAATGGGTCTACGAGCAACATGAGGAGCGCGGCAATAACGGCAGCCTCCCCGATGGAGTGCAGAAAATAATCTGCAGGAAATTTCCAAACGAGTAATCCTCCAACGGCACCCAAGACCAAGGAAATGTACTTGACAGGTGTCCGTTCGATTAGTTTTTCCCACCTGGCTTCTAAAGAAAAATTGCTTGGACTTTGCGCCATCGGCTGAACCTGCCGTTGAATCGCGTTCCCCAATAGAATGGGTTCTAAGGATTCTGCCACCTATTTCCCTCGCCAAGGAGATCATTTTTTCCTCGTTTGTGGTTCTTGTGGTCGTACACTCGGTTCATCTGTCCGCGCTCCTCACAGCCAACGGCGAAGCGATGGATCGTAAGCGCAGTCAAGGTGGTCTGCAAAGGGAATTAAGGCAGTTTCGCAAACTCATCACGGTCATCCGCGGATTACAGCAAAATTTCACTATTTGGTTTGCTAGCATGCTTGTACTGCAATCCTTCCCGGGCCGCAAACCATTTTCCAGACAGTGGGACGCAAGTGAGGAGCCGCCCCGACTCCAAGTACGGAACGCGGAGAATGAAGTCGCATGAGGTGAATGTCCTTGCGGGAGTCTCCACGATGAGATTTCGAGGCGTTCACCTCGGCTTTTGGCTCGGAAAAATGATTGGATTACTTGCCCACGCAGGCGGAGGTTTCCCGTTGAAGGCGTTTCTGTGAGCAACGGTTTAGTTATCCGCGAGAGCGCCACACGAATCATCTCGGGATTACGCTCTTCCTCTCTGATTTCCCTCACGGGGCCGTTGTTTTGTCCTGGACAAACGGATGTCTCCGTTGGCCACGCATGTTCGCGTGGAGCGAACCAGAGTGGATGTAGCGATGGATTTGATTCGCTATAAACCAGGCGACTTTTGGCAGAACATAAAAAACGACGAATACAACGGCAAGGATGTAAACGACATTCCGGGACATAACCGTAGCCTCATAGATTGTTTTGCTGATTTGCTGGGGAGGGAGCAGTGTAGCGTCCTGGAACAAAAGCGCCAACTGGCCGAAAGGACAGCTCCTTGGCCAGATTCATTCGGACACTGCGGCAATGAACAGGAGGCCGAAGGGAAGGGTGGTGGCGCCACGCAAGTATAGGAAATACCCTTCATCGGTTCGGTGACTTGATCCAAGCGGCTGTGTTGCCTGCGGGGGAATATTTAAGAGCTACTGAGGTTTTTCACCGCGTCCGTTTGCCAAGCCTGCCGGATTGTGCCCTGTGCGCTGTGTGGGCCATAAGCATGCAGGTCGTTCGTTAGGTGGTTCATTGGGCGAGACTCGTGAAATGATAGATGTCTGGACGAAAAAGGCCCCGGATGCCGGAGGCACAACCATCATTTGCAAGAAGGAGGGCAGCAAGGCCGAGTGCTGTAAGTTGTTAACGCAGCTCAATCCGGGTCTTCCGTGGCTTCATCCTCCGTCCAGCACGGCAAGACGAAGTGTCTGTAATAGTCTCTTTGCATCTCCTGAAGTCGCGCCCGCCTTTCTGCAAGTTCAATTAGCGGTTTCATCGATTCTGCCATGCGTGGAAATCGTTGATTCAGATACGCACGATGCAATAGAAGCTGAAATAGTCTCATATCCCCAAGTCTTGGCCCGATGGAAAAAGATGAACGTGAGGGAGGCCCGAAAATCACTGAACGTGCGCGTCAGTCTCTAAGAAAAATCCAAAACCGTCAATGACGAGTTCGCCGTTACGTGTGGAGATGCTGCGCAATGGTAAACGCGCGAGCGGGGGATAACGTCCACAAGCCCGCTCACGCTTTGCGACTGGCGCGGTCCCGACAGCTGTAGATATTTCTAGGTGGGGCGGATAATCGGAATACCCAAGGCGATCTGTGGTAGACATTAGTTACGGCGTCCGGCGAAACGGGCCTCGGTAGAAGCGGCGCAATGGACCGCGCTCCGGATGGATACAACGAATTCAGCCAGCACCGATAGAGGATCGCTTGCAACTTCATCTCAGTTCTCCAGCAAATCGTTTGGTGTCAGTTCTTGCGCGGGATGATTGCCTAAGCGCTATGGCAGGCGCATGGGCGGCCCCTTCGCGGCGCAATCCCTGAGCCCTTGCAGCCGCAAATTCCGCACCTTGTAACGCCCACGGCCGCGCCGGAACTCTCCGCCGCTGTCTCTCCAAAACAAGTGCGAAATGCAGGAGCCAAGGCGCCCCCTTATATACGCTTATTCCTACCACGGCAACTCTTGTGGCGTCTGTCGGCGACTCGTTAATTTTTGAGTAAGATTTTGACTGACCGAGCGGACCCTAACGCCCTCGGCAGGCCCGCTCGACCTGCTCCTACCAACTACGACTACGCCTGAAAAGCTCCTCCACGATCCTTTTTCCCAATCAGCATCCCGTTCTCTGCGCTTTGCGCCCCCGTGCGCGCGCTTGATACCGGAGGAGTCGCTCCCGAAACCCGCTGGGCAGATGTCCGGTAACCACTACTCAGGTACAACATCGAATTGTGGTAGATTTCAGTTGGCATCCTCACTTTCGGGACGGACCCGAGGCCATGGTGAGCTAATCCGATGGACGCCATTCTTTTAGTGTCGGCGTTTTTGTGCGCCACAGCCTCGGCAGTTGCCGACGAATTCATATTTTCCAATCAAGACTAAAGACTGGCGGTGAAGGCGTAACTGAGTTGAGTCCAAATGGTACGACCAGTCTTTGGAACGAGTGAAGGAATCTCGGTTACCCGAGTTCGCCAAGGATGCTAATGACGTATACCGCATCACAATTCTACGTACGTGGGGTAATTCCATTGCAGTCAGGGTCCAAAAACACGGGGAATTATACAGCCCGTCGGCTCGGCGACTAGACGGGCAGGCCGGACATAACCCTGGCAAATTGGTCGAGTCAAAAGATATTGCACTCGGTAAGGATGATTCAAAAACGCTTACGGCATTACTTCAGAATCTGAACTTTTTCCAGATGTCCGCGGAACGAACCGCGGCAGCCTACTGGCTGCCCGCTGCGGGAGTCCCCGCTTTCAGAATGGAGGTCGCAGCAGCAAAGATTTGGGCCGCACTTGAGTTGGGAATTTCCTTCTCACCTTTTAGCCAGTGTTGAATGTAGCCACGGCAAAAGTCCGCGCCTTCAAGGCCCAATGTTTCGCAGCAGATTAGAGCGACAGATTCGGCCTCGACCTCGCGGATATGCTTGGCGGTCTGTTCGCTGTCCACGAGTTTTTCCGATGTGGTGTGCCCGAGGACAATGTGGCCGATCTCGTGGAATGTGGTCTTATGGGGGAGTGCAGCAAAGGGATTTACAGAGATTTCGCGCCCGTTCGCAAAGCCTTGAATGTTGCCATTCATTTCGTCAAACGGCGTGCGCGTGATGTTCAGTGCTCGGAGCGCTGTGTCGGTGTCAAAGCCCGGAATCGGTGGAATGTGAGTCTCTTCTCCCTCGGTTTGCGCCAGCACAAACCAATAAGCCCGAAACCGGAAGGCATAGCGTGGTTGTGATTCTGTCGGCTCCTCTTGGACGCTATCGGTGTGTGCACTTTTGAACGGCATGGGCATGCAGAGAGTAATTCCGGTTTCCCCTTTGCGTACTTGCCGTTTCCGTCCGAGCCACGCCCGATAGGTGTTGAGCGGTCCAGGCTGCAAGTTGCGGCGGATGCACTGTTCGAGCGCAAGAAGTGCATTCCCGAGGCTGTAGTTATGAAACGCGGTGTAGGCTTCGAGCACTCGGCCTGGCTTTTCAACCGCATCCCGCAGTAGTTCTCCCCAAGTGGTGTGTTGTCTTTCTGTCATTTTGTTCTCCTCTTTCCTCTTTTTTTCGAGCACGATTTCCGCTTGAAAAAAGAAGCAAATGCCCTTCCTGGCGGTCCCCGACGCTTTCCCGCTCGCGCTGTCAAGGCCGCGCGGTTTGCGTTCACGGACGGCCTTGACAGAACAAGCGGGCGGGAAAGCGCACTCTTACGGCAGGAAGGGCAGAAGAAAAAGCGAGTCCCTGTCTTTCCTTGCTGCTTGCTGTGAGGGGCGAATTTATGACGACCTACCATTGACTCGCGAAAGACCCAAGCATAGTAGGCGAACAAAAAGCGAATTGTCAAGGCCGCGGAAATACGTGAAATACGTGTCTAGCGGTTTTGGCCGCTAGCAGCCAATGAAATCGTTGCGGCTGTCGAGCTTCAGACCGATGTGCTTGTTGTGGAAAATGAGCAGGAAGTTTTCAGCGCCATGATTGCCCTCAAGGATGGACGGGGGTCTTTCGCCGATGCTGTCATCGCAGCGCTCGGCACGAGAGCGGGCTGTTCCTACACCTTGACATTCGACCAGAAGGCGCTGTGGCTTCCAGGTTTCGAGTTTCCTTGAGGCGCTATACGTGTAGCTCTGCAAGGTGCTGACGGTGGACCTTGATTTTGCTTTCCTTCTTGCGCGCCGCTGCGAGATCATAGCCCCCCGTGCATACCGAAAACTCCATTCCGCGGCTTTCAGCAGAACATTGTT
Organism: Acidobacteriota bacterium; assembly: GCA_003223255.1. Classification (GTDB taxonomy): domain Bacteria; phylum Acidobacteriota; class Terriglobia; order Acidiferrales; family UBA7541; genus Acidiferrum. The sequence continues at coordinate 31,896 of QHYJ01000162.1, forward strand.
ACATTCTGATCGTGTGTTCCTTCGCGGCCTCGGTTTCTTCTTTCTTGAATGCCGCGGATTTCAAAGGCGTTCGCGCCGGACGGCATTTTCGGTAGGGACAGCCGGGAAGCGGGTGAACAGGATTGCCGAAGGAATTGTTTCGCGTGGAACACAGGTCGGCTTGCGCCGTTGGCATGAGGATTCCGGCCAGATCGGACGCTTGTTGCGGCTCGCATCGCGAGTGGCATCTCAAGTTGGCGTTGCTGTTATCGTTCTGCCTTGCGCTCGCATTATCAGCGAGCAGCCTGCCGCAGACGCAGAGCCGCACGGAAGCTTCCGCAACGGTCAGCAAGGCGCGGGCGCTGCTCCAGCAAGGCAACACAGAACAGGTGATCAAACTTCTTTCACATTATTTGCAAGCTCACTCCAAGGATTCGTACGCGCGGCTGACGCTCGGCCAAGCGTATGCAATAGCGGGCAGAAATGATCGCGCCACCGATGAATTCGAGACTGTGCTACGGGAAGCGCCGACGAACTACGTTGCGCTGGCGGCGCTCGGCGAGATCTACTACCGAGCCAACCAACTCGAAAAAGCCGAACCTCTGCTGGCACGAGCGGCGAAGCTAAGTCAGGGCACACCGCAGATTCGAATGGAGTGGGCGATCGTCCTCGTGCGATTGCATCGTTATAAGGAAGCGAAGAACGCGCTTGTCGGCGTGCCGGTGCCGAAGGGCGCGGAAGATGGAATAGCGTACCAC
>QHYJ01000163.1 GCA_003223255.1 Acidobacteriota bacterium
CCAGTGTCTCCAACTCGTTCCCCACTTGCGCCAGGCCGTTGCGAATCGGCCGCCACTTGTGCAGGTAGGCGCGAATTTTGGAAAGCGCGCCGCTGTTGCTGGACTCCGCAAGCAAATAAGCCATTTGTTCCAGCGGCAGCTTCTCGAGAAACCGGTAAGCATCTACTGGCGCCTGCATCTTTTTCCCAACCAGTTCTTTTTGGGCGGCGAGCGCTTTTTCTTCGAACGTCAGCACAGATTCCAGCTCCGCAGCGCGGAAACCGGCTTTGGAAAGCACGCTCGAGAGCTCGCGATCTTTCAAGCGCCCCAGGATGGCCAGCAGCATCGGGGTGGCCAGGCGGGGCCGGAATCCTGCGGTGAACAAATCCTCGCGCACTCTCATCAAGCGGTTGATGGCATCGTAGTCGGGATGTTTCTTGGCCAAAACGGGGCTGATCACTTCCAGCAATTTGGCTTCTTCCCATGCTTTGAGCACCACGGTCGGCCGCTCTTCCCGGGCCACGGCGTGGAGTTCGCTTGCAGCATCTTCGGCTTCGATGGAATGATGCAGGTTGCGCTCAATGGCCAAGTCGAACCACTCCTGGGTGCGCTGCTCGACTTTGAAGCCCATGCGCGCGGCAAAGCGCAGCAAGCGCAACAAACGCAGCGGTTGGTTCGTAAAACTGTGGATGCTTAGCGCCCGCGCTTCCGCGCGCTCGATGTCGGAGAGGCCATTGGTCGGATCGAGCAGCAGCCCACGGGAGGCTGGGTTCAAGGAAATGGCAATGGCATTCAGCGAAAAATCGCGCCGCCGCAAGTCTTCCATAATCGTGGACCAGCGAATTTCCGGTCGTGTTCCCGGACGCACGTAATAATCGTCGCGCGCCGCGGAGATGCTTCCCTCGCAGTCTCCTGCAAACAGGACTTCAACGTGGCGGTACTTTTCGTCTTCGAGCAGGACTTTTGCGCCGCCCTTCTCGAGCTCACGAGCGATGCGGGACGGGTTGCCCTCCACGGTAAAATCCAGATCACGCAGCGACGCCCCGGTGATCAGATCGCGTACCGTCCCGCCCGTCAAATACACGTTGAACCCTAGCGCGGCAGAGAGCTCCTGCACGCGCATCATTGCCGCCCGCTGCTCGGGCGACAGCCGGCTTTCCAGCAAAAACATGTAATCTGGCATTGCGCTCCTTCTGCTTCAGGGTGTCCGCGTTTGAGACCGCGGAGGCACCCGCAATGAGCCCTCGACCTGCCGCGCTATGCGCGCGGGTGATGCGCCTTGTAAATCTGTTTCAACCTCTCTTCCACGACGTGCGTATAAATCTGCGTCGTGGAAATGTCCGCATGGCCCAGCATCAATTGCACCGACCGCAAATCCGCGCCGCGCTCGAGCAAATGCGTGGCAAAGCTGTGGCGCAGCATGTGCGGCGTGAGCGCCACGCGCAATCCGGCGCGCCGCCCGTAGGTGGAGAGGATCTTCCACACCCCAACCCGGCTGAGAGCCCCCCCGCGGCGATTGACGAACAGCGTGGGGCTGGTCGTCGCCTTGCCGACCAATTTTGGCCTGGCGTCCCGCAGATATTTTTCCACCATGCTCAACGCTTTCTTCCCGACGGGCACAATCCGTTCCTTGTCGCCCTTGCCGATGCAGCGCACGCAGCCCACTTTGGTGTCTAGGTCGCTCACGCGCAAACTCACAAGCTCAGAAACGCGCAGGCCCGCTGAGTACAGAACCTCGAGCATGGCGCGGTCGCGCAAACCGAATGGCGTCTTCCCGTCCGGTTGCGCCAGCAAGCGTTCCACTTCTTCCAGCCGCAAATAGCCGGGCAGAGTTCGCCGGATCTTCGGCGATTCCAGATTCACCGACGGATCTGCGAGGATCAACTCATGAATTCGGGCAAAACGGAAGAAATTCCGCAAAGACACCAAATGCCGCGCCACGCTCCTGCTCTCCAGTTTTTGCCGGTAGAGCCGTGCCAGAAAATCAACCAGGTCGTCCCGGCGGACCGCCTCCAAAGTGAGCTTGCGCTTCTGCGCAAAGTCGCTGAATTTCATCAGGTCTCTCCGATACGCAGACACGGTGTTCGGCGACAGTCCTTTCTCGACCCGGATGTGCGTCAAAAACGACGAGATGGCGGCAGATAGTTCCATCATGCCCCCGCGTAGCCGCCTTCGCCGCCTGCCGTCCGGCGACGAACCGCAATTCCGTAGACTTCCTCGATCTCATGGCAGCGGAAAATCCAAGCAAGCGCGAGGTAGAGCACCGTGGCACCGGTGATCAGCCCGGCAAATACCAGCAACTGAACAAGGAATCTGGAATGCACGGTAAAGGCCGTGTAGTGATTCCCGAGCCAGCAAGCCACGCCCATGATGCCCGCGCACAACGAAATCTTCGCGAAAGAACGTACGACTTCCATGATGCCCATCGAGCCGTACCGCAATCGAAAAATGATGAGCAGCGCAAAGAAATCAAAGAAGGTGGCCAGGGCCGTCGCCAACGCGGGGCCGCCATTTTGAACACGACGAAAAAATACTTCCAGGAACAGGATGTTCAGTACGATGTTGATGACCAGCGAGATGGAGGCGACCGCGACCGGTGTCTTCGTGTCTTTTGTGGAATAAAACGCCGGCACCACCAGCTTGACCGTGGCCAGCGCCGGCAATCCGATGGCGTAATAGAGCAGTGCGCGCGCCGTTAATCGCGTAGATTCCGCGTCGAAGTGCCCGTGCTGAAACAGCACGCGAATGATCGGTTCGCGCAAAACCATCAAGCCCAGCGCCGCGGGAATGGTGATGAACGCCACGATGCGCACCGAGAAGGACAGCGTTCTCTTCAGCGACTCATAATCTTTTACGGCGGCCTGGTGGGACATCATCGGAAGGATTGCTGTGGCCACCGCGATCGCGTAGCCACCGAGCACCAACTCCATGACGCGGTCGGCGACATACAGTGCTGCGAGACTCCCTGCAGGCATCATCGCCGCCGTGGCAAACTTGGTGTCAATCAGGAGGTTGATCTGGCCAATGCCGATTCCGAAAAGGCGCGGAAGCATCAGGCGCGCTACCTCGCGAATCGCCGGGTGGGAGAACGAGATGCCGAAGGTGAAGTGCATTCCCTTCCGCACGAGGGTCGGGACCTGAATCAAAAATTGCAGGACTCCGCCAATGAGAACTCCGACGGCCAAAGAGGTAGCTGCATCCTTGAAATGATGCCAGACGATTCCCACCGAAAAGAGAATGGTGGCAACGTTAAGCATGACCGGTGTGGCCGCGGGCAAGCCAAAAATGTGGAAGCAGTTAAGGATCCCCATGGCCAGCGCCGCGAGGGCCACAAAAAAGAGGTAGGGGAAAATAATGCGGTTCAAGTCCACAGCCTGATCACGAGCAACGTTCGCACCCGAAAACAAGTTAACCACCGCCGGCGAAAACACCATCCCCAGGATGCTGATGAGCGCAGCGACCAGAGCCAGCGTCCAGAACAGCCGGTTGGCGAAGTCCCAGACATCTTCCCTGCTCTTCTCCTGCATGTAGCCCGAAAAAACCGGGATGAAGGAGGCGGTCATGGAGCCTTCGGCGACCAGTCTACGAAACAGGTTGGGAATGCGGTAGGCTAGGACGTAAGCGTCTGCGGCGAGCGTGGTTCCCAGGAGTAAAGTGATGCGCTGGTCGCGCACGTAGCCGAGGACGCGGCTAACGATAGTGACCAGGGAGATGATCGAAGCCGATTTTAGGATATGCTTTTTATCGGTCAAAGGGCGGTGCTCCGGCGTCCCCTAACCCCAATGAAAACAACAACTTGACAGGAAAAACGTGCTTAACATAACATATATCGCGCCAATTGGCAAATTTGTGACTCCCCAACCCGGGAATTACCAGTCTTGAAGACCAAAGCCCCCGCGTCGACGCACAAGAAAGTGGTCCTTGTGCTTGCTGACCGGAAAGCCCTGCGCGGCTACTTGAATCCTGCCCGGCTCGGCCAACTGGACCCCATCGATCTGCTCACCCCGGAAGGCGAGCATGTCCAATTCCCTGTCGACAAGATCCGTTCGATCTATTTCGTGCGCGAGTTCTCGCAAGAGTTCGAACTCCAGCGCAAAGCATTCCTGAGCCGCCCTAAGCTCGACGGTTTATGGGTAAAGCTGCGATTCAACGACGGGGAGACTCTCGAAGGCGTTGTTCCGAACGACCTTCTATCTCTGTTCGATCATGGACTGCAGATTACGCCGCCCGACTTGAACTCCTCGACGGATCGGATTTTCGTGCCGCGCGCGGCGCTGTCGGAGGTGATCGTGCTCGGCGTCGTGGGCATTGCACGGCGCAAACCGGCTGCCGCATCGGCGGCTGCCTCCCAGACGCGCCTTTTCAACGAATAAAGCGCTAGGGGCGCTCAGCTCTATCTTTGTTCTCTGTCCTTGCTTGGACCCTTGGACCTTCCCTGTCCCTTTGCGCCCTCGGCTTTCTCTGCGTTATCTTTCATCTTTCTTTTCCCTTAAACTCTTGAGCTTCAGACTCTAGGACTTTCGTCAAGTCTGCTGGAGGTGTGCTCCATGAAACTCGCCGAACTCGCGCAAAAACTGAGCTGCCGTCTCGAAGGGCCGCCCGAGCTGGAAATTTCCGGCGTTGCCGGCATGGAGCGCGCCGAACCGGGCCAGCTCACGTTTCTGGCCAACCGCAAATACTTTGCGCTGCTTAAGACGACGCGCGCCTCCGCCATCCTAATGGAAGAAGGTGTGGCCATCGACCGCGACCCGTCGCAGCCCTCGCTCGCCGCCCTGCGCTCCGCAAATCCCTATCTGGCGTTTGCCCAGGCCATTGAACTCTTTTACCAGGCCCCGAAGTATGCTCCCGGGATTCACCCGACGGCGGTCATCGCCAAGACCGCCAAGATTGGCGAAGGCGCGCATATCGGACCCTGCTGCTACATCGACGAAGAAGCCGAGATCGGCCGCAACGCCGTGCTGCACAGTTTTGTAACTATTTATCGAGGCGCGAAGATTGGCGATGATTTCGTCGCTCACGCCCACGCCGTCGTGCGCGAGCACTGCCGCATCGGCAACCACGTCATTTTGCAGAACGGCGCCGTCATCGGCGGGGATGGTTTCGGCTTTGCTAAACGCCAGGACGGGACTTGGTACAAGATGGCGCAATCCGGTCCCTCGGTGCTTGAAGACGACGTAGAAGTGCAAGCCAACGCCTGCGTGGACCGCGCCACGGTTGGCGAAACCCGCATTCGGCGCGGCGCCAAGCTCGATGACCTGGTGCTTGTGGGTCACGCTTCGAGCGTTGGCGCGAATACTCTGCTCTGTGGCCAGGTTGGCCTTGCTGGCTCGACGAAAATCGCGAGCAACTGCATCCTGGCAGGACAAGTGGGGACCGCCGGCCACCTCACGGTTGGCGACGGCACAGTCATCACTGCCCAAAGCGGGGTCCCCAACGATGTTCCAGCGCAAGCGTTCTATTCGGGCTATCCCGCCGTCGAGAACCGCCAGTGGCTCAAGATGATGGCAGCACTGAATCACCTACCCGAATTACAAAAGCGCGTGCGGGAGCTCGAGGCAGAAGTCGAGCGGCTGAGGCAGCGCTGACTGCTGCTGGCAAAACAGGATTGGTTTACCGGTTGGGAGCTTCAGGCCCGGCACTTAGTGAACTGTAGTTGCAGCCTTTGCCGCGCTGGCCGTTTTCTGTGCCTGGATACCAGCGACAATTCTTTTGCGAAGCCAGGCCGCTGAGGCGCCGCAGGCGGCGCGAACGTTCTTAGCGAATGCCCGGCTCGATCGGTAGCCCAAATCAGACGATAGTTCTTTCATCGGCGCGTTCGGCCTGGCTAGGAAAAGCCTGGTTAATTTAGCAATCAAAATGTCGTCCTTGAAGTTGCTGAATTTAGACCCCGTCATCCCGGTGACGACGCTCTCAATTGTGCCGGGATCGACTCGAAGTTCTCCCGCCAGATCCTCAAGCGAATGGGCGGGTGTCTTGTCCAAGTGTATGCAAATTTGCGCAAAGAGCAACCTGGGGTCGTAGTGCACGAGCTACCTCCCAGAGTCGACTTTCGGCTTGCTTTCCCCTGGCGGGACCTTGGAGCGGCGGTCAAAGGGCAGGCCACCTCCCATTTGTCTGTACCCGAAATAGATGATAGCTCAATCAGGCATAAACCTGATATTGGGCTCCGTTGCTTATGGGCAGGGGCCTTATCCGGGCAAGCCCCTGACGCGTTTTTGGTTTTGGCTAGGTGCTAGGATGCGCCGGGGAAACCAAGCGGCTTCTGATCAGGGGGCAGCGCCGCGGCCATCGCGTCATGCACTTTTTGGTTCAAGACGTCGCGCTCCTCAAATGAGTATTGCGAGGCGTCAATGGGCTCCAAAAACTCGACCACAATTTCTCCCGGGTGAATCACCAGCGACCTTTTTTCCATGATGTGGTGTGCCCCGGAACACACCATCGGCACAATCGGCACACCCGCTTTGATGGCCATCACCACGGCGCCCTTTTTGAATTCCTGCAGGCGCCCATCCGGACTACGCGTCCCCTCCGGATAAATCAAAAACGATTGTCCTCGCTTCATCGCTTCGCTGGCTTTCTCGACGCTGGCAATCGCCGATTCACGATGGCTCCGGTTGACGGGGACGAAGTTGACTGACCGGAAGGCTTGTCCCACGATGGGCCACTGGAAGAGAGATTCTTTCAGCAGGACTGCGATCCTCCGCGGGATGGCGCCAATCACCGCAGGCGCGTCCGCTGCGCTGGTGTGATTCGCGGCAAAAAGACAGACGCCTTTGGGGATGCGCTCCGCGCCCTTCACGCGTACCCGCACCCCAACCGCCCGGACGAAAAACAACACTCCCTTGAGCCCTGCCCAATACACGGGGTTGGGATTTTTCGTTAACAGCGAATACAGAATCACCGGCGGACCAAGGATTAGGATGTAGAGAGATAAGAAGACGGCGATGAAAAGCATTCGCAACATGCGCAGCCTAGACTCTCTCCCATCCTCTCCTGGCCGGTCAAACGCGCCGGCAACGGGTGTTCCGACCTATCTCCGTGAAGCTGCCGAAGGTTCGCCGCGCAACAAGCCTCCCCGGATGTTCCGCGCCTTCTCGCTGGCCTGCGAGTTTTCAAAAACCGCGTAAACGGTTTCTTTGATCTCCCCGAGAGGGAACTCTAGCGCCATCTCTTTCTCGTCGCGGCGAACCTTTAGCCGGAGGACCTCTCCCGGCTTTTGCTCATAGACCCAGCGCGCGATACGACGCGGCGGCTCTCCGCCGTTCCAAGAAACAATGGCGTCGCCCGCGCGCAAGCCCGCCTGTGCCGCTGAGCTTTCCGGCTCTACACTTCTTACTGTCAGCAAACCGCTTGCATCTCGCTCCGCGCCAAAGCCCAGGGTGGCTCGCCGTTGCTCCGCGGCTCGCAACTCCAGTCCCGCAAGAGCGAGAATCTGTTCATACGGAAACGGCTCCGTGCCTGCCACGTATTTCTGAAAAAACTCTTCGAACGAGCCGCCCGCCACTTTCTCGGCTTCCAAGCGCACGTCCAAGCTGTCACGATAAAATTTCCCTTGCTTGGCGAAATCCTGGTTCATGGTGCGAAGCACGTCGTCCAGGCTCTTCACGTTGTTCGTACGGTCGCGAATCAGAATGTCCAGCAAATCGCCAAGCACTTGCCCCTTGGTGTAATAGGAAACGCTGAATTCCGGCTGATTGTAGAGCGGATATTTTTCCAGCCAGGCGTCTAGGCTCGATTGCTCCGCGCTCTGCCAGCGATTCGCCAGGCGGCCTTCGAGTTCCGTGATTTGCTCGCCCAGGTCTTCGTAAAACCGTTCCTTGTCCCAGATGCCGCTGCGCACCAGGGTGTAGGAGCCGTAGGTGCTCGTTACGCCTTCCGCGAACCACAGCGCGCGCGTGTACTGCTCCCTGGTGTAGTCCACCGGCTCGAGCGTTGCCGGCCGGATGCGTTTCACATTCCACAGATGGAAAAACTCGTGCGCCGCAACACCAGCCAGATATTCATCCGATGACACGCCGATGGCCGTGGAGTACGAGTGCTCCATGCCCCCGCCCCCCGCGCCTCTTCCAATGTGCAGCAGGAACGTGTAGTGATCGAACGGCGCGCCGTCCATGAGTTTTATTTCATACTCGCAGATCCGCTTCAGCCCTTCTTCGACAAGTTTCCGCCTCCATTTGTCGCCGTGAACCACCACCGTCACTCGCGGGGACACTCCGGGCAGATCGAATTCCTGGAAATTGCCGATTTCGATCGGGCCGTCCACAAGGGCGTCATAAGTCGGCGACTTAAAAAAGAATGCGCGAGCCCCGCCCATAGACTCGATACCGCCGAACGAGGCGCTTTGCGCCCGCCAGTCACTCGGTGGGTTCGGAAAGTCGAGCAGCACATTTTCCGCTCGCCGATCGGGGACGTACATCAGAATCATCGCTGGATTGATGAATGCGTGTTCGCCGTTGAGTTGCGTTCCGAAGGGTCCGACCTCATCCCAATACGTCGCGTAGCGAACCGTAATGGTGTCGTTTCCTTTGATCCGCCAGGTCTGCTTGTCGACCTTTTCGATGGCTGCTTTCTCTTGCCCCATGAAGGCACCCACTTGCTGGACGTGCGCGCCGAAATCGCGAATCTGATATAGCGCATTCCACGCGGCCATTTGCACGGTGACTTCGCCTTTAACGTCGGGAATGGTCATCGTCACCTGGAAGAGATGCTGTTCCGGATGTCCGAGGGAAACGCTGTATTGAATGGTGGCTTCGCTGGTGGCTCCCAACGCCAGCAAAACCAAGAAATGAAGTAGGAATGGAAGTTGAAACCGCTTCCAGGCAGGAAGAAACCTCACCGGACTTCCGCCTCGCTGCGAATTTGCCCGGCTGAGCCGAGCTTCTTCAGCAACTTCTCGCACAAGCCGTCGAAGCTGCCATTGGACATGATGAGTAGCAAGTCGCCTGCTTTCGCCGCGGCAGCCAGATGCTCGGCAATCGCATCGGAACTCGAGAACACCTGTGCGTCCTTTCCGAGCTTGCGAACATCGGCGGCAACCGCTTCTGGATCCATGCGATTGTCGTCGCCCAACTGCTGCGCGCGGTACACGCCTCCCAAAATCACGCGGTCTCCAAGTGCCAGTGCCTTCGGTAAGGCCTCTTGAAATACTTTGCGCCGCATGGAATTGGAACGGGGTTCCAGAATGGCCCACAGCCGCCGCCCCGGCCACCTTGTTCGTGCCGCTTCGATTGTGGCCTTCACGGCCGTGGGATGATGCGCAAAATCATCGACCACCAGAACTCCGCCAATTTCGCCCTTCACGTCCATGCGCCGCTTCACGCTGCGGAACGTCGCCAAGGCTTCCGCAATCTGCTTGGCGCTGATTCCCCGCCCGTGCGCAACCGTCATTGCTGCCATAGCATTCAAGGCATTGTGCTTGCCCGTCGCGGTCAAAGAAAAATCACCAAACAGCGCCCCTCGATGCTCCACGCGAAAGCTCATCCGTTCGCCTTCCACAGCAAATTCTTTGGCCATCCAGTCATTTCCGTGGCCGAATCCGTAGGTTTCGACAGGGCAGTAAGCCTTCTCCGCGGCGCGCCCGAGCGCCGGCCCCGACTCCTCCGTGTCGCCCCAGATCACCACTCGCCCCCGCCGCGGCACAAGATTCACGAGCCGACGGAACGCCAGTTGGTAGGTCTCGAAGTCCGGATAAATGTCCGCATGATCGTATTCCAGCGACGTCACGATCAAATCATCCGAGTGATAGTGAAAAAACTTCGGTCCGCGGTCCCAGAACGCCGTTTCGTACTCGTCGCCTTCGAGAATGAATTCCTCGCCGCCGCCCAGCCCATAGCTTTTTCCGAAATTCTCAGCAACGCCGCCAACGAGAAAATTCGGCTTCTTCCCTGCCGTGTGAAAGATCCACGCCAGCATCGCTGTTGTGGTGGTCTTCCCGTGCGTGCCGCTCACTACAATCGAGTGCTTCCCGGGCAAAAACACTTCTTCCAACATCTCCGGCAGCGAACGATAAGGAATCCGTCGGTCCAACACTTCTTCCACTTCGGGATTCCCGCGCGCAATGATGTTTCCAATCACCGCCAGGTCGGGCGCGGGCTGCAAATGCGCCGCGTCGAACGAGTGATAAAACGAAATCCCCAGACTCTCCAGCAAAGTCGACGCCGGTGGATACACTCCGGAATCCGATCCCGTCACGCGAAAACCATGCTCGCGCAGCATTCCGGCGAGCGGCGCCATGGCCGAACCGCCGATTCCAATCACATGAACGTGCTTTGTTTCCTTCAAGGGGTCACCGCCGGTTCCAGAAATTCCAATGTTCCTTCGCCTTCTGCATCCAACCGCGCCTTGATGCCAAGCGGGAACGTCAGCATCGGCCGCTCCGTGTGTCCCACGGCCGCGCCAAACACGATAGGAATTCCCAATGGTCTCAGAATGCGTGCGCAAACTTCTCTCACGGTTGGCGCCCCCGCCACAGCCGGCGGGCTGTCCGGGAATTCTCCCAGCACAATTCCTTTCACGCCCTCAAATTTTCCGGCCTGCTTCAGATGCATCAGCACGCGATCCACTTGATACGGCTTCATACCGCGGTCTTCCAAGATCAGGATAGAATCTTTCGTGTCCAGTTCCCACGGCGTCCCAATCGTCGCTTCGACCAACGTCATGGCTCCGCCCAGGACTCTTCCCATAGCTTGCCCGGTCAGCACGGCTTCCCCTTTTAGACGCAACTTCCAACCTGCTTCTGCTTTTCCAATCGCTTGCAGGAACGAATTGTCATCATAGCCTTTCGCCGCGCGGGCGCCGGCATTGATTCCCGCTGCCACCATCGGCCCATAAAAAGTCACCCAGCCGCATTTTTGCCAGAGATAAATCTGCAGGGTGGTCAGGTCGCTGAAGCCAATTACGCTTTTCGGTTTTTCCAGATTCTTGGCGAGATCGAACTCCAACAAATAATTCGATCCGTATCCTCCACGGAGCGCCACCAGGCCGTCAATTTGTTCCGACTGAATCCCGGAAAGAAATCCGTTCATGCGGTCCAGGGCGGGACCCGCAAAATAACCGTCAGCCTTGCTGTCTTGGTTTGCGACGACTTGAAAGCCCTGCCGCTTCAGTTCTGCGAGTCCGGCAATCATTTCCACAGAGTCCGCTGGCGACGCCGGAGCAAAAACCGCCACCCGGGAACCTGTTTTCAATGCTTTCGGTTTTCGCGGAGACCCGTTGCCCACACTCATTCGTGGCGACCCTCGGCCGGCACCACTTCCGTGATTACGCCTTTGCGGTTGAGCTGGCTTACAATTTTTTCCTGCTGGCTGTGGCTGACCACCGATTCGAATTCCACGACGGAGTTTCCTCCTGCCATGGACACGCGGAAATGTTGCATTGGCGCTTTCATTTGCGCCATCAGTTGCTGTATTTCCGTGGCGACGCTTTCCGCCTGGCTCGTGGTGACCCGAAAAACCATTGGCCTGCACTTGAGATCGAATCGCTGCGCCACCCATCCCAGGCATACCAATCCAAAAAGCACGAGAGCCGTTGTATAGGTGGCGATGGCGTATAGCCCGCCACCCGCGGCCATGCCGATGGCTGCTTCCACAAAAATCGTTGCCGCCGTAGTCATCCCGACGCGCCCGCCGACCTCCCGGATAATCGCTCCCGCGCCCAGAAAGCCGATGCCTTGGACAATGTTCGAGGCGATGCGCGTGCCGCTGGTGTCGCCGAACAAGCGGGCGAGTTCTGCGGAGAGTATGGTGAACAGCGCCGTAGCCAGGCAGACAAAAAGGCTCGTGCGCATGCCTGCGGGACGGCGCCTCAAGTCGCGTTCAATACCAATGATGGCGCCCAGCACCGCCGCTACCGTCAACCGCAGGAAAATTTCACGAAGAGAGAGCATGGCTCCGGCGTCTCAACGCGCCCGTGTGTGATTCTAACTCGCTCAAAGTTGGAATTGCGTCAGTTTCGCGAAGTGCCGTGCTCTGGCGTGTATCTCTTTGCTGGTCAGGTGCCGCAGCCGGTCCAAGCCGAATTTTTCCACGGCAAAACTTCCTAGCACGGAACCGTAGACCACGGCGCGCCGCAAGGACGCATCACTTTTATCCTTGCTCCCCGCAAGATAACCCATAAATCCTCCCGCGAAGCTGTCGCCCGCACCGGTAGGATCGTGCGGCTCTTCCAGCGGAAACGCCGGCACGCAAAACACGCCTCGTTTGTCCACCATCATCGCACCGCATTCCCCGCGCTTGACTACCAAAATGCTTGGCCCCATCTTGAAAATATGCTTCGCGGCGCGCAACAGATTATGTTCGTTGGAGAGCTCGCGCGTCTCCGAATCGTTGATCATCAGAATGTCGACGTGCTTCAGCGTTTCGCGCAATTCCGCGTTAGTCCGCTCGATCCAGTAATTCATAGTGTCCATTGCGGCGAGCTTGGGTTTTTTTTTGACTTGATGAAGGACGTCGCGCTGCAGGTCCGGCGCGATATTCGCCAAAAAAACGTATTCCGAGGTGCGGTACTTCTCCGGCAGCTTTGGCCGGAATTCCGCAAACACATTTAATTCCGTAGCCAGCGTCACGCGCTCATTCAAATTTTGCGAATAGCGCCCCGCCCAGAAAAACGTCTTCCCGGGAGCGCGTTCTAATCCGTCCAGATTAATCGTTCGCCCGTGAAAAATCTGCGCATCGACTTCCGTGAAGTCGTCTCCTACGATCCCCACCAGGTTCACATGCGTAAAAAAACTTGCCGACACTGCGAAGTAAGTGGCCGCGCCGCCCACGGCACGATCCACTTTGCCGTAAGGACTTTCCAGGGCATCGAACGCCACCGATCCAACGACCAATAAGGACACGCGTCTCTCCTAGGAACTATATTTACCAATGATGGCCGCCAACCGCTTCTTTGTGGCCGTGGGGACGAGCTTCATGTCGGTAACCAGCGCATGCTGCAGCGCCGCGTCACATTTGCACGAACGCGCCGATGGCAGCTCGCGGACCGCGGCTCGTAGCACTTTCTGCGCATTCTCGGCATTCTGATTCAACGTCGCGATAATCTGCGCGGCCGTGACCGATTCATGGTCGGGATGCCAGCAGTCGTAATCGGTGATCATCGCGATCGTCGCGTAGCAAATTTCCGCCTCGCGCGCGAGCTTCGCTTCCGTCAGGTTGGTCATGCCAATCACGTCGAACCGCAATTGGCGATTGACTTCCGCCTCCACCAGCGTCGAAAACTGCGGCCCCTCGATGCAGATGTACGTCCCACGACGATGCACCTTCACGGTTTCTCGCGCGCATGCATCCGCCAAAACGCCAGACAATTGCCCGCATGTGGGATGCGCAAACGCTACATGGGCCACGAGGCCATCGCCAAAAAACGTCGAAGCGCGATTCTTGGTACGGTCGAAAAACTGGTCCGGCACCAGAAACTCTCCCGGCCGCAAATCTTCTTTCAGCGATCCGACGGCGCTCGCGGAAATAATGCGTTCCACGCCCAGCAGCTTCATCGCGTAAATGTTCGCTCGGTAATTGATTTCGCCTGGCAAAATGCGATGCCCGCGTCCGTGCCGCGCCAGAAACGCCACGCGCTTCCCTTCGAGCGTTCCCAGCACGAGCGCATCTGACGGCTCGCCGAACGGCGTCTTCACGCGAATCTCTCGTGTGTCCGTCAGCCCGCTCATCGTGTACAGCCCGCTTCCACCGATGATGCCGATCGAGGCCTGTGCCGCGTTCACTTTGCCTTTTCCCGCTTTCTTCGACGCCATGCTTCGCTGCTCCTTACCTCTCAAGCCCGCTGCGCTTCAGTATTTCGCTCACCGCGGTAAACGGATCTTTCTTTCGCTCCGCGACTTCTGCCGCCAAATCCGCCAGCCGCTTCTCGCCGGCCGTCCCTCCCAGGGCGCGTTCGATCAGCCGCGACTCCAGCAGTTCCACCAAACGCTTCTTCCAATGCTCCACGTGCTTCCGTTTCCGTTCTCCGCTCGTTTCAAAATGTGCCTGGAAGTTCTTCACCGCCAACGCCAATTCTTCGATTCCCTTGTTCTCTGTGGCAACGGTCCTTACCACCGGTGGGTGCCAGCCGTCCCGCGGCATCACCAGCGAAAACATTGCCAGGAGCTGTTGCTCCAAGCGGTCTGCGCCTTCGCGATCCGCCTTGTTCAACACGAAAATGTCGCCAATCTCCATTAACCCAGCTTTCATGTTTTGAATGTCGTCGCCCAGCCCTGGCACTAGCACCACGACTACGCAATCCGCCAGCCGCACAATGTCAATTTCGTCTTGTCCGACGCCGACGGTTTCGATCAGTACATGCTTTTTCCCCGCGGCATCCAGCAGCAGCGCTACTTCCGCTGTTGCGCGTGCCAGCCCGCCCAGAAATCCTCGCGTGGCCATCGAACGGATGAACGTTCCTGCGTCACCCGCATGCCCCTGCATGCGAATTCGGTCGCCGAGGATAGCGCCACCCGAATACGGACTCGTTGGGTCCACTGCGATCACGCCGACTTGTTCTTGAGTTTTTCGGTGAAAGGCCGCCAGGCGGTCCACCAGTGTGCTCTTCCCCGTTCCCGGCGCGCCCGTCACACCGGTCAAATACGCATGGCCCGTATGTGGAAACAGCAGCCGGAGCAACTCTTCCGCTTCCGGCGCGTGATTCTCGATGGCTGTAATCGCGCGCGACACCGCGCGCTCTTCGCCTGCGCGCACCTGTGCAGCCCATTGATCAACTGCCACGACGGGTACGGTCATGCCTGTCCTGGGGAGCTTTTCCGAGAGACGGAATGCACTCGCCTATTATTTCTTACCAAGGAGTTGGCGCGCAATCACGAGGCGTTGAATTTCGCTCGTTCCTTCGCCAATGGTGCACAGTTTCACGTCGCGATAGAATTTCTCCGCCGGGTAATCCTTGATGAATCCGTACCCACCATGAATCTGCACGCATTCATTCGCCACGCGCACGGCCACTTCACTGGCAAACAGCTTGGCCATGCTCGATTCCTTCGTGAACCGCACGTTATTTCTGTCCGCCAGCCACGCTGCCTGATACACCAGCAGCCGCGCTGCTTCCACCTGCGTAGCCATGTCCGCCAGCTTGAATTGCACCGCCTGAAAGTCGCTGATGGTCTGCCCGAATTGTTTCCGTTGCTTCGCGTACTTCGTGGCGGCTTCCAGTGCCCCTTGCGCCATGCCTAACGCCAGCGCCGCGATGGAAATCCGTCCGCCATCCAGGATCTTCAGGCTGCCTGTGAACCCGTCGCCTTCCGGCCCCAACATGTTTTCCTGCGGCACGTGGCAATCGCGGAACGTCACCTCCGACGTGTCGCTCGCGCGCATGCCCAGCTTGTTTTCCTTCTTCCCCGGCTTGAACCCCGGCATGCCCTTTTCCAAAATGAACGCGCTGATGCCGTGTGATCCTTTCGATTTGTCCGTCACCGCCATGGCGACGCAAAAATCCGCGTAATGCCCGTTGGTCGTAAACGTCTTCGCGCCGTTCAGCACCCAGCCCTTTGCGTTGCGCGTTGCCGTCGTTCGCGTCCCGCCGGCGTCGGAACCGGCTTCCGGCTCGGTCAGCGACCACGCGCCAATCGCTTTTCCCGACGCCAAGGGCACGAGATATTTCTTCTTCTGCGCATCCGTCCCGAACTTGAAAATGTGGTTGGAACACAGCGAATTGTGCGCGGCCACAATCAGCCCCACCGAACCGTCCACGCGCGCCAACTCCTCAATCGCCAGCGCATATTCGATGTAACCCAATCCCGCGCCGCCGTACTCCTCTGGAAAAATCACGCCCAGCAGTCCCATCTCCGCAAGTTTCGGCATAATTTCCAGGGGAAAATGCGACGTCTCGTCCCACTCCATCACGTGCGGCGCGATTTCGCCTTCCGCAAATTCGCGCACGCTCTTCCGCAGTTGCTGCTGCTCCTCCGTAAATGCGAATTCCACGACCGTTCCCCTTCCACTATCTGTTTTTCCTATACTTAGCCTAAATACCATTTATAGCACGGATTTCCATGCCTTCCTCTGCCTTCCTCTCCGCATGCAGCGATTCCGCAATCGGCTCCCAAGGGGCTAAACGTGATGAATCTCCTGCCGCAGGGTAGCGGCATCGATACTCGCGACGATGCGTCCCAAACTGTCGGCGCTGCAGAGCGGACCGTCCAACCAGCTCTTCCAGAATTTTGCTG
>QHYJ01000021.1 GCA_003223255.1 Acidobacteriota bacterium
AAGAAGCTCTATACCCTGGAAGGACATGAAGCTGAACTCTCGAAGCATTCACGACACCAACCCACCGGGCACGACGACCATGACGAGGCTCAAGGAACAGATTCGCTACGAACTCTCGGAAACGGATCGCGGCGCGCGGATTCGGCTTGTCACGTCCAGTCCGGAGACAACGGACGCCGTGCACGCTTTCCTGCTCTTTCAAATCGTATTATCCTGTGCGGCATTCCTCGCAGGTTTTACCCTGCGATCCTCCCACTCCCTCTTTAGCGATGATGGGGACCATAGTGAGGCCCGCCACGGGATCGGCCCACCACAGACCGAAGAAAGTATTGAGCAGCAGCGCCGCCAGCAGAATGGTCGACAAGTAAGTACAGAACTCCGTTTGTTTGGCGTCCGCTTGCATGGCGGAGCTGCCCAGAGCACGGCCCACTTTTTGCTTTACCCGCGAGAGTAGAGGCATTACGACCAGCGAGACACAAGCCAGAATTATTCCAGGCGTGCTGTGTTCGGGAGTTCTCCCAAACCATAGATCTCTGACGGATTCGTAGGCAATGTACGCCGCCAAAGCCAAAAAACAGACACCGACAACTTTAACTGCACGTTTCTTGTTTCGTTCGCGCTCATGAACCTCCGCGTCAACGGACATTCTACAGAGCAAGACCGAACCCGACTGTGACTTCGATGAAGCTATCGATTCCAAAGCCGACAAGGGAAATGCTGCCTGCCGCTGCTCCTGCCACGACAGCCACTAGACCTTCCAGGGCGTTCCACGCGATGGTGAAGTATTCGAGCCTTCGCCCACGGCGCACGACAGCGCCACGTTGCAGAACGGCGGTTCCACTCATATTGTCAGTTTACAACCCGGCTGCATTGGCCACACCATTTTCAAATGCTCAACAATCGTCTGCGGCGCCGTCTTTTTAATCACATTCTCATGTCTGTCGGGAGTCTCGCGCTGACGGTTATCTTCATGCATTTCTTTCCTAAGCGCGATTTCATCTCTCGGCTAAGCATTGGGACAGCCTACCCTGCGCTATTCCTTACGGCAGCCGCGCTGCTGTTGGGCCCGCTCAATGTGCTGCGCCAGAAACCCAATCCGGTTAGCTTTGATCTGCGGCGGGACTTGGGAATATGGGCGGGAATCTCTGCACTGGTACATACCGCGGTCGGCCTCAACGTCCATTTGCGAGGCAGGATGTGGTTGTATTTCCTTGATACTCGCCACCACTTGCGACGGGACACCTTCGGTTTCGGAAATTACACGGGTGCTGTTGCAACTCTGGTCTTCGCCCTGCTCTTGGCGCTGTCTAACGATATTTCACTTCGTTGGCTCGGAGTCGGCCGTTGGAAGTCGCTTCAGCGGTGGGCTTATGCCGCGGTCGCCCTTACCACAGCACATGCAATCGCCTATCAGCATGTTGAGAAACGCAGCTTACCTTTTCAGGCGGTTCTTTACTTCCTGCTCTTGGTTGTTTCGATCTTCCAACTAGCAGGCATCTTCAAGAGTCGGCGGACTCAAGCGAGTCCTCAGCCCGATAACTACTACTCTGCAAACGGTAGCGCTAAGGGCTCTTCTTAAATTGGCCATTTAAAATACAGGTTGTACCCGTCAAGATTCAACTGGCAAATTTGTATCCGATCCGGTGGACTGTGATTATGTGCTCGGGGTCCGACGGTGACGCCTCGATTTTTTGGCGCAGTTTGGCGATGTGGTTGTCGACGGTGCGAGTGATCGGGTAGTTCTCAATACCCCACACTCATCCAATATTTGGTCACGCGTACGATTTCATTTTCATGCAGGATAAGACATTTCAGTATTTCGAATTCACGCGGCGAGAGGTCCATCGGTCGTCCGGCTCTCACGGCACGATACTTTCTAAAATCGAGTTCAACATCCCCGAACTTGTACCTCTCAAGGGTTCGTACTCCGTTCGTTGCTCGCCACTTAGGAGGGTGACAACCACATTAGGTTGCATATATATCCAGCAACCAGAATAGGTTGCACTAGCATTAGACAACCTTATTAGGTTGACATTGACTTCGCATGTCCGTATGATATGAGCATGGCGCCAACCAGGAAAAGAGAGGCACTTCGTAGCGAGCCTTGCCTTGCTCTCATCGGAGACATGGTGGGCTCGCGTGAATTGCTTCCCAGCCGACGCCCAAAGATACAAGAGAGGTTCAGAGAATTTATTCAATATCTCAATAAGAAGTACGCAAAAGACATCTTGGCGAAGTTCGTCATTACGCTCGGCGACGAATTTCAAGGCCTGCTCTTGTCAGCAACACCTGTTCCCAACTTGATGTGGGACATCGACCAGCGATTCTCCGATCGCGACCTGAGAGTGGGTGTCGGATTCGGGGTCTTGACTACACCCATCCAAGAAGAGGCCATAAATGTCGACGGACCCGCTCTTTATAACGCGCGGGCGGCAATAGAGTACGCAAGGCGCAAAAGATCCTTGGGTGGGGTCTTTTTCGGCTTCGGCGAGGCCGATCAAGTGATGAATGGCATCGCTCACCTTCTGTCCTTCCACCGTTCCGAGCTTACCCGACAACAGCTTCGCATCGCTGAACTTATGCGCGAAGGACGCACTCAACTGGAAGCCGCTGAGCACCTGAAGATCAGCCGACAAGCGGTTAGCAAACAGGTAAAGTCAATGGGCTGGAGAGCATATGCCGAAGCAGAACAAGCTTGGCGAGTCTTTATCGAAAAATGGGTAAATCCAGCATTAGAGAAAAAACGTGCCAAGAATCATCATTAGCGATCAGTTTTTGACGTGGTCGGAATTGTTCGCGCTGTGGTCCATCGTGTCTTACGGAATCACGGCCGATCCCCTGCCTGAGGATGCGGACGGAGTCACGTTCAAGTGGCAAACTTGGCGCTGGGCTCTGATTTTGAGGATCGTGGTCGCAGCAGTTTTCTCCTATTGGATCTGCCACTCCGTCATTGTCAGCGCTTGGCTGGCTACCTTGACCGCCATTCAACCGTGGTTACGATTCCGAAGTCCTAAAAAGTGGACGGCCGAACTCGAAATAGTAGTAGTGGTTCTAAATCTACTTTTTGACTTTGCCTTCATAAGACACTTCGATCTAC
>QHYJ01000164.1:0-3700 GCA_003223255.1 Acidobacteriota bacterium
AGTCCTGGTCGTAGGTGTCCTGCTCCGCTTCTCTCTTGAGGCTCGCGTCAACGAGTATCCGTGGGTATACAGCCTTTTCGCTTTCCAGCTTGTATGCTCTCACCAGCGCCGGCCCGAAAAGGATCGAAGCTCGGTCACCGACGAAGAGCTGACCCATGGAAATGCCGCCGCGAACTAGGTGTCCTTCAACAGCCAAGGACAACTGCTTCTCCCCCAGATAGAAGAGCTCCCAGTCCAAATACTGGCCGATGTCGGCGCCGGCAGGAATCCTGGTGGTGCGAACAATTAGATCGGAAAAATTGAAGGACTGGAAAATTTTTTCAGTTCTGCCATCTGGGCGTCTATGAACGCGCCCACCGATGGAGAATTCATCCTTCATGGTAGTCAGAAGGCGAATGATCTCTCGGACGCCGTCGGTACTTGTCTGGCTGTCCTTGATCAAATCCGCAAAGCCTAAGATATCGATGTAACTGACGAGCGTCTGGCTGTAAGTGGGCTGGCCGTCGGCCATAAATTTGCGGCTCTATCTTTCCGTGCGGCCCCCATTCTGCTATCAATGGACTCCACTTTCATACACAACCGCGTATAGGCTCGCCAAAGAACCGCTAAATTCTGGTTATGTACAGTGGAGACGGAAAAGGTTGTCGGAGCCTGAGCGCCAGAGGAAGGTGCCTTAGTCGAATCGCGAAGCCGGAGAGAAAAGTTTGCGATGCCGTTTGCGAAAGAAAGTATTCCTGAGGGCAGCCGGAATCCATCGCCCCTCCCTTAGAAGGCAACTTCTTACCTTTTCGCAATCTCCAATCGGAAGAAGACCTGCTTCGAGTGCGAACCCGAAGATATCAAAGGAACGGAGGATTGGGCACGGTAGATTTTGCATTTGCAATTGAAGCACTTGAATTGCCCTGAAATCGTCGCTAGCTGTTGGCAGCCCCAGAACGACGCCACCGGCGTGAGGATAGGCTTCGCCCCTGTCAACGAACCCCAAATACTGTGTGCCGAGAGCTTGGAAGCCTGCCCAAGATGTAAACGCGATGAGCCGAAGGACGAGGTTCTAAGGTGTGAAAGTATCAAGCTCGACCAGGCGAACGACAAGGTCGTAAAGCTCTATATCCTCAATCGAACTGTTTTCTGTAAGAAGCTAAGAGAATGGTACGGCGGCTACGTTAAGCGATTGCGTGATCCTAACGATCCCGAGGCAACCGATCTCAGACAACATTTTGTAGCCGGTATTGAACATGTCGTGGGGATGTGCCGCAAGAGTGACTGAGATCTCGGTTAGCGAGGGAGCAACCACAGGCGGTCCCACGTGTGCGCAGATCGACCTAGTTGTGCGGGGGACATCTGGGGGACAAGAAAAAGGTGTTTGGGGATGGTCCCGAGGCTGCTAACTGACGCCAGAGAAACGAGTTATTGGATTTAAGGTTCTCTGTTTAACAGCCGAATGCTCTACCGTTGAGCTACCGGGGAACCGCGCAACACTCTTCTTTTCATTCTATTACAGCAAAAACATTCGCGCTATGACCTTTCGGTCGGCGACTGGATGCTCAACGTCCTGTATCAGTTTCAGTTTCTTGCAGTTACCCATCGATTTAGGCCCACAACATTTAGAGCGCGGGGGACAAGGACTGTAACAATCAGTGCATGATCGACGACGCCGGAAACCTTCACTACGCTTTGATGGGCAACGACGACCAGCTCGGCGTGCATTCCGCTTTGCCTGCACAGAGGCAAGGACAAACTCGGACAGCTTGCCTGTTGCTCGCGAAAACGCAAAAGCATCGAAGGCCAGCAGCAATTTGTCGAGCCGCGTAAGTTTTTCGCGTGAAACGAAGCGGATTGGACAGTAATAATGGCGTCCCATACGAGCACCTTCGCCGTGCTGCTCTAGCGCATGGAGCCGTGCGTGAACGTCTGGTTCCGCGACCATGTAATCAAAGATCCAAAGATCAGACAATATCCGCGCTCGGAGAGCGGTTTGGTGCCGGGCGTGCCAATACACCAATCATCTTTCCGCATAGAGTTGCGGATGTGAGCGGAGGCAGCTTCCTTGTAGTCCTTCTCTAATCCTCGTTGCCACTCATGGAATCGGGATTGGGCACCAGCGGAGCCCTCTGAAATGAGGTGTGACTTTCTCGGGCATTTCAAATGAGCCTCGAAGCCTTCCTGTGTGATCATCGTCATAATCCATAGCCGCCTTTGCCGCAGTCAGGAGCGTGCCCACTGGTGCGGCTCCCGTCGGTTGCCTTTGACCGCAGCTCCACCGTGGCGTTTTACAACTATGAGGGGCGTTGCGCTTCTCTGAAAGATAGCCTCCTAGCCTCACAATATGGTCTTGACTACATAATGGATTCCATGCCATAATACGCTTGTGAAATGGGCCGTTGAAATGGCCGACGAGTTCAAGCCCGAATTCGACGCTCTTCATGAATACGTGCGGACGGAGGTTCTGGCCCTATCGCTCGTAATCCAGGAGTTTGGGCCGCAATTAGGCCGGCCTCGCGTTGACACTCTGAAAGGCTCCCGCCACGCCAACATGAAGGAACTGCGGTTCAGCGCGGCAGGCGGTGAATGGAGGGTGGCCTTCGCCTTTGATCCCAGGCGCAGGGCAATTCTGCTTGTCGCAGGAGACAAATCGGGCGGGAGCGAACGACGCTTCTACCGCGAACTGATACGGAAGGCAGATGACCGTTTTGACGCCCATCTTGCTCGGATTAGAAGGGGGACGTAACCATGCCCGTAAACGTGAATGAAATTATTCGGAAACTGAGCCCAGCCGAGCGCAAAAAGGTCGAGGAGCGTGCGGCTGAGATCATGGCAGAGGAAATGAGCTTGCGCGATCTGCGAAAGGCCCGCAAGCTCACTCAGGCCCGGATTGCCAAGAAGCTCGGAATAACCCAAGACAGTGTATCGAGGCTCGAAAAACGCAGCGACCTCTTGCTCTCGACGCTAAGAAAAACGGTCAAAGCAATGGGTGGCGACGTTCGCATCGTTGCGGAATTTCCCGACCGCGCACCGGTCGTGCTCACCGAACTGTCCGAGGACGCCCCGCCCCGCAAAGCAGCCCGGAGACATGCACACGCCAACGCATAAGCGCCCTTTCGCGCTGACCGAAGTCAAGGGTGCACCGCTGAGTGCGTCTCCCTGTGGTTGCCCTTGACTGCCGGTTCGCTCCGCGAACCATTCGGAAAACGCGCAACGTCTCCGATCGGTGCCAGGCAGGTCTGCGCCACGGTGTTAATCGATGCCCGCAGACCCTCTCATCCTGCCAGGCTTCGCGCACCAGTTGCTGGATCGAGCCGTTCTTTCCCGTGGTAGGTATCTAGACGCGTCAAAAGACTAAAACTTGCGCTTGGTGGAACAAAGGGAGCTGGAAATCGCGGAACTCAAGGATATCGCATAGGAACTGGGGGACATCGGGGGGACAAGAAAAAGGTATTTGGGGATGACCCGGAAGCTGTTAACTTTCATTCTAATACAGACTGTTGGATTAGCGCCATGCCAACACCGGGTAGGAACTGAGTCCAGCGATCGCGAGATATGCGGAGGCAAGTCGGCTCGCGATCACGCCATGAGTCTTCAGGATCGCACCGAATACTCACACACTCCCAAGTGACGGTTTTTTCGGTCGGCACCCGGCCAAGCATGGCGTAAGGCGGACACCCGCTCCGCGGTACAGAAGCACTCAAGTAGAATACCCAGG
>QHYJ01000164.1:3873-9983 GCA_003223255.1 Acidobacteriota bacterium
CGCGAATGATTGCGAGTGCAAGGGCTTGAACAATTGAACCGTGCAGGGACCAACCCTAAACGACTCGGAAGCGGGAATCTTGCCAGAGAGGCGGGAGTCAACTTGGAGACTGTGCGGTGTGGCATAATTCATGCTGCGCCTGATGTGGGCGCAGAAAAGAGGCAAAGTAAATTAGCGACTGATCTCAGCGTGGCTTTTTATGCCGTCTTCCGAGCCGTTGAGCGGAGGCGTCCACAATCAGTGACAACCGATGGCGACACGCTTGACGCTCAAAAAACTGCGCGGGGTACTGAAAACCTCTACTTAACCGCCGTAAATGGTGCGCACCGCCGAACTCGCAACGTGCGTGGAATGTTGTCAATCACCACAACAAATATTGAAGGGCCACGAATCGCCGAACGGACTGGAAAATGTCGAAAAATCTAAGTGCACACGCACGCTTGTCTCGCCGAGACTTTGCGAAAGGGCTGGGCTTGATTGGCTTTGGAGGCGCGTCACTCGCCGGCGCCGCAGACGTCTTCGTATGGTCGGATCTTAGGTACGCGCAACGGGGTGCACGTGCGGGATCTCCGCAAGCGTTCGAACAAATTCCGCCATCGGTCAGTCGGATCACTTGGGAGCACCGTAACGGGCGCTCGGCGGAGATGTTTTTGCCGGAAACTACTGGAGCCGGCTGTGCCTTCCTCGATTACGACAACGACGGCTGGATGGACGTCTACCTGGTCAACAGCGGTCGTTGCGACTTCTATGACCCGCAGCCGCCGCTTCGCAACGCTCTCTATCACAACAACCGGGACGGCACATTCACAGACGTTACGGGGAAGGCGGGCGTCGCAGCGGGCGGATACGGGATGGGTGTGGCAGTTGGGGATTATAACGGCGACGGCTTCCCCGACCTTTACCTGACACAGTATGGCCGTAGCATTCTCTATCGCAACAATGGCAACGGTACGTTTACCGATGTCACCGAGAAGGCTGGTGTCGCTGCCCCGGGTTGGGCTTCCAGCGCCGTCTGGTTTGACTATGATAATGATGGCCGACTCGACCTTTTTGTGTGCCGCTTCGTCGACTTTGACAAATCCAAAAACAAGTTCTGCGGCAACGCCCAGACGGGCGACCGCTATTACTGCATTCCTCGTGTTTACGATCCCACGGCGAGCTGGCTCTTTCACAACAATGGCGACGGGACCTTCACGGAAGTCGGACACCTGTCGGACATCGGGAAGTCCATGGGCAAGGCATGGGGCGTCGTGGCGGCAGACATTAATAACGACGGCTGGATGGATTTGTGGGTGGCCAACGATACCGTGGCCAACTTCCTGTTCGTCAACCGCGGTCAGGGAAGGTTCGAAGAAGTCGCGCTGCAAGCCGGCGTGGGCTACAGCATGGATGGACGAGCGCGCTCGGGCATGGGTGTGGACGCTGCGGATTACGATCAGGATGGATGGACAGACCTGTTTGTCACCAACGTCGACCAGGAAATGTATGCGTTTTATCACAACAATCATGACGAGACGTTCGACGATATCGCGGTTCCCACGCATATTGGCATGGTCACTCGACTGATGAGCGGCTGGGGAGTTAAGTTTTTCGATTACGACAATGACGGCAACATTGATCTGTTCATCGCCAATGGTCACCCTGACGATAAAATCGAAGAGCGATTCAGCGATGTGAAATATAAGGAACCGCTGCTGCTGTTCCACAAGCGGGGAAGTTTTCACGGATCGAATGGCGGCCCGCGGAATGGCCATCGGCGACTTCATTAACGATGGCGCCGTGGACGTTTTGGTGGCGTGCAACAACGACGCGCCTCTACTCCTGCGAAACAACGCCGCCAAGCACAACAATTGGTTGGGTCTCAAGTTAGTGGGCCAGAAGGCCAACCCCGACGCCATCGGTGCGCTGATTAGTTGGCAGGCCGGCGACTTGAAACGGCATCTTTATAAGGTGGGTGGCGGGAGCTACCTTGCGTCGCATGATCCGCGCGTGGTGCTTGGGATCGGCGCGCGGACCAAGCTCGATTGGGTCGAAGTCAAGTGGCCGTTACCCAGCGGCCGGGTCGAGCGATTTGCGGATCTTCCAATCAATCAATACGTAGCCATTACCGAAGGCGAGGGTATCAAGACTTAATCTTACGGCTGCGCTGGTTAGGGCGGAGTGATTTCAAGGCTTTTTTCGAACTTCTTCTTTTCTGCACCGGTAGAACTCTGAATTTCACGAAACTTCACGAGCATCTGTCTTTCCAGCTCTCTCTGACCGGCTTTCCGATAAGCTTGGGCTAACTGGTAATAGAGGGTCCCATCATCGTCGAGGGGGAGTGCGGTCTTCAGATGCGGGATAGCCTTTTCCACTTGCCCGACTCGCAAATAAGCGCGGGCAAGGTCTCTCTGGGGCTGCAGTACCGTCGGATCCCCCCTCACCGCTCTCTCCAAGTACGGAACAGCGTCCTCTGCCTTCTCTAGACCTAATAACGTGAAGCCAAGCCAGTAGTTCAGCTCCACCGAGTCTGGTGACTGCCGCATAGCCTTTTCCAAGAGGGGCCGGGCGGTTTCGTGATTTCCGCCGGCGCTAAGGGCTATGGCGAGCCCCTGTTCATAATAAGAATTTCCGGGCGAGAATTTCAGGGCTTCATTCCAATCTTTGGCCGCGGACGCATAACTTTTCTGGGAAAAGTGAATCTTCGCGAGCAGTTCGTGCACTTCGGCTGAAGGCGGCAAATCAGCCAGGTGAGAGAAGGCTTGTCGGGCTAATTCATTGTATGCCCGTGTTCGCCAGTAGTACTGCTCTGCTGTCTGAGAATTCTCAGCCACAATTTTGTGGTACCGGCCAGCCATGAAGTCACATTCTATCTCCCTGGCGCGGTTGCTGCGATTGGCACGCGCTGGCACTGCCGAATTTGCTCGCCCCTCTCTCAGGCCCTGATGAATTCCGCAATTGAGCGGGGGCAACTGACGCTCCTTCTCTTCCTCAACAATTGCCCAGTCTCCATGGCCTGATTTTCTATAGATCTCAGCTACTGCGGCGTGGACACCCCGAAGAGTGGGTATCTTGGCCAGTGCTTGTCGATACAAAAAGAACGCGGGACCGTAGTGTTCTGCCATTACCCTTGTATCAGCCACTAAAACGAGCCAGTAAGCGGATTCCGGCGCAAGTTTCTCCACTTCTTCGAAGCTTCGGCTCGCCAGTCCTTCGAAGCTCGCTCCAAGCCCACTCCAGGCCTTTGGATTCTCGGGATCTAACTGCCAAGAGCCCCTCGTCCAACAGCAGGCGAGCTTCGCTATTGTCGGGCTGACCTCGAACAACGATTTGGAGCGGTTCTACCGCCTTGCTTGGCTCCTTCAGAACCAAGTAGGCCGCGCCCAGAAACAGGTGCGCGGGCATGTGAGCGGGCTCGAGCTTCAGGACTTCCTGAAACTCTTTGACCGCTTCCCGTTCGTGACCGGCCATGTGTAAAGCCATGCCCAAATTCATAACAGGGCCGGGATTATCGGGCAGAGCTTTCACCAGCTCCCGGTAAACGGGCATAGCTTCCTCGAACTTGCCTGCCGCCATCAGGTCCTTGCCGACCTTAGACTTCAGCGTCAAGTCATCGGTCTGGCCGTAGACTTGTGACCACACGAACACCAGGCCCATTGCAAAGCGGAATGCAAATCCCATGCGCTGTATTTAACTCTTAGGCTGCCCTCTTTACAAGGTGGGGCAGCATTGGCTTGCTAGGAAAAAAGCGGGCATGAGCTGATACACCCATGCCCGCTGGAAAAGGTTTCTCGAAGTGTCTGCTAGAAGGCCAATCGCAATCCAAGGCGAATGACGCGGTGACCTGAAGCACCCGGAGATTGCATAAACGTGCTCCCTGACCCTCCGCACGGATTGCCTGTCGGACCTCCTCCCCAACAGTAGTTGGACGCGCCCCATTCATCGGTCGTCCAGGTCCACGTCGGATGGTTCAGGAAGTTAAGGCCTTCCGCTCGGAACTGCATATCAAAGCGCTCGGTGAGCTTGAAATGCTTGAACAAGCCGAGATCCAGGTTGGAGTGCCCTGGCCCATAGACGGCGATGTTGCGGCCCGTATTGCCGAAACGGTGTTGCCGCTCGAGTTGTGCCGGGTCTCCCGGGTCAATGACAAGAGGCACCGGCGCGAATGAACTCGGATCATACCAATGACAGTTGTCTCCGGGTCCGAGGCAACCAAGTTTCTTGAGCGGAGCAACCAAGTCTAAAGTTTGGTGGTTACCCGATGACCGGAGGAATGTTGGGTCCGCAAAGAAGGTGGTGGGCGCTCCCGTGACCGTGCTCCAAACTCCATTAAGCTGCCATCCACCGAGGACTGCCCTTCCAATGGCATTGTGGCCACTTAGTTTGTGGCCTGCTCCTACTGGTATCTCCCATACGTAACCCATCCGGAAGATTTGGCGGCGGTCGATGTCGGCCATGCCCCGATTCTTGCTCAAGTAGCTGGGCCCTGAGAAGAGCGGAGCCTGCCAAAAACCGCCGCTCCAGGCGTCCGTGTCGTAGGACTCGTTTATAGCCTTGGAAAAGGTATACGCGCCCTTGAAGTACAAACCTTTGCTGAAATTCCTGTCGAGCGTTACTTGCAGGGCGTTGTAGTGGGAATCGAGGAAGCCCTGAAGCTGTAGGGTGCCGCCCGTTCGCCCCCACAAAGCACTGAGAGGCGCTTGCTGATCGATATCGGAAGCGTTGAGATCCTTGATACCCCAACCGTTGGTCTGTGAATTGCCGACGTAGCCGACGCCCAGAAGCATATTCCCCGGCAACGTCCGTTCCGCGGTGACGTTCCACGTTTGAATGCGGCCTCGTTTGAGTAATCCGGGGCCGATGAACCTCATCTCTACGTCGGTAGGAATGGGAATCACGCCGGTACTGACGTCCGGAATGGGAACTGGCGCGATGCCGCCTGAGAAAGTCCCCAAACCCTGATAATCACACAGCACGCTCCGTCCATTGGCGCAGGCTGCGGCCGTGTCGAAGGTCGGGTCGGTGGAGTTGTACTTCGTATCGGTCGAAATGGTCGCAGGATAGGCCCCGCGCGTCGCTCGCAAGATGGGGAATGTGTCGAAGGTAGTCCCGAAACCAGCGCGGAATACCGTCTTGTCGTTCCATTGATAAGCTATCCCAACGCGTGGCTCGAGCATATTCTTTTGTGTTCGAGTTCCGAGACTCTTCGAGTTGCCACCCAGCCCCCCCAGCAAAACAGTATTAGTTGCTGGATCGTATTGCTCTAAGCCCTTGCCAAGGGAGTCGCGAGTCATCAGTGGGAAGTATTCATAGCGCGCACCGAGATTGAGGGTTACCTTCTTACTGACCTTCCAGTGATCCAGGATGTGCAGCCCATACCAGGTGTCTTTGCCGTTGGCTTTCTGGAACTGTACGGTGCGCCCCGCCTCGTCGTACACGCCGAGCAAGAAATTCGCAAATTGATTGTCGCGGAAGGCGGAATAGGGATTGTCCGTCTGGTAGATTTTCCCTGTTGCTGGATTGACAGGAAGTTGAAGATGCAGCGCAGTGTAGTTACCGTTGTTGAAGTTGATGCCGCCGCGCGGTCCGAAGCCGTTTTCCGGCTGCCAGTGATTCAGGTGGTTATGGACAATGTCCACTCCAAAGCGAAGACTGTGTGTGCCGTGCGTCCAAGTGGCATTTTGGGGGAGAGTCACACTCCAGTCGTTGCGGTACAAAGGTAGCCAGGTGTAAGAACTCCCCAACTGGTCAAAGCCAGCTATGGTGATCTCCGGAGTACCGCTGTAACGCAGGTCGTTGGGATCGTTCGTGCCCGGGATACCTAGCAGATCCAGACCGTTGTTCTTCCCGAAGTCCGGAGGCAAGCCAAGGTGATCCATACGCGAGAAACCCAAGCTTCCGTCGAGAAGGAAATGGGGACTGAGCGTCCAAGTGTGGCCCAAGCTAGCCGTGTGTACTGCGACATGAGTATTCCCGTCGCTCCCGTCGGGGCACGGCCCGCCGATCACCGGACCATACCCACAGTGGACGGCGGTGTTGGCATTCATTCGGCTGTATTTCACCCAAATGGAGTGCTTGTCCGTCCGGTTCCAATCCACTCGGAAATCATAGTTGTTGCGGTGGAAGATCTG